>JBIKKN010000045.1:0-6397 GCA_044360335.1 Chlamydiia bacterium
GAGCTGTTTGCAGTTATATTATATATTTTTATAGGGTATGCATCTTTGGTTGCATATAATTCTGGTGGCAGTCAGCTTATTGGTAGTTTATTCTATAATTTATTTGATATAAATTTACCTTCGATTTATAGCGCTTGTGTTTACGCAGCAGTTTTTGGGTCGGTATTTTATTTTGGTGCAAAAATTTTAGGGGCCGTTAATTCCCTTTTGATGGTAGGTTTAATTGTATCTTATATATGGATGATTGGGATGGGTTTTGGTGGTATAAAGCAAGCTCTTTTAACAAGAAATTCTTGGGCTAATTTTCATACAGTTATTCCTCTTATGATCACATCATTTAGTTTTCAGATGATTATCCCAAGTATTGCTCTTTATTTGGATAAAAATGCAAAAGATTTAAAATATACAATTATACTTGGCACCTCTTTAGCTTTGATATTTTACTTACTTTGGATTTTTGTAGTAATGGGAACAGTTCCTTATGAGGGGGAAAATGGATTAAGCCATGCCCTAGAGCAGGGGAGGGTTGCAACGTTTTCTTTAAAGATATTTGCTCATAAAAAAATGATAGCAGTTTTAGGGGAATATTTCGCTTTTTTTGCAATTGCCACCTCTTATTTAGGTATTGGACTAGGGCTCTTTGATTTTCTTGCAGATCTTCTTAAAATAGAAAAGAAAAAATTAGGAAAATTTATGCTTGGGCTTTTGGTTGTTCTGCCAAGTCTTTATATTACTGTGTTATTTCCAAATCTTTTTTTGGCAGCTTTGGATATTACTGGGGGATTGGGAGATTCTTTATTAAATGGTATAATTCCTGTACTTATGGTTTGGATGGGTAGATATGTGATTGGATATAAAAGTGAGCTAAAACTTTTAGGGGGAAAATCCCTTTTAGTTACCTTATTTATATGTTCTTTGCTTATAGTTGCATCTCAAATCTTAAAGTGGGTCTTTTGAAAAACACTGGCTCCAATAAACTTGGGTCTCTCCATCCTCTGATCTTTTTGTATAAAAAGGAAAATTTTCATTATCGCGCACCATTTCTAACAACTGCCCAGCATTATAATTTTTGAAGTGAAAAGTATACAATGCATTAAAGTTTACTTTAAATTTTTCTTCTTTATGTAAATGTTGAAGGAAAGCGTATTTTTGGATAGATCGAAGCCTTTTTGCAACAAAAGGGGTTTGAAGATTTTTTGCCTCTTCTAATCTAATAGAAGAGAGAATGCGACTTGCTCTTATAAGAAGTATTTGTTTTGCTTCATCGTCATTTTTTGGAAAACTTAGGTTAGAGGTTTTTATAATGTATCTTTCTTTTTCAATTTTTTTATCTAAACACTCTATTTTGCTAAGACAGCTGCTAAGTAAAAAAGTATAGATATAGCCAATTGCAATTCCAGAAAAAGACATAGCTACTTGAAAGAAATTTGGTGCAAATAGGTGAGTTAATAAAACAGCGCTACAATTTACTAATAAAATAAAAGCTATTGCTATGGAAAGAATGATTATATTTTTAGTTCTTTCCTTTTTATAAAAATTTTCTCTATCTAAAGGATAGCATAAAGGATTGTATGTATATTCTACAGGCTGACTCATAATGCTATAGGTTTTATTTTCTTAATAATATGTTAACAGAAAGCTTTTTAATTGGGTATTATTAAATATATTTTGAACAGATTAGTTGCATTTTTCTAAAAAGATTGGAAATTCCAACCTGTCTGTTTATAGATATTTTTTTAAATATAGTAAGATTATTTAAAAAATCAGGGGGATGAGTAAATGTTGCTTTTGGTGACTCATCCGAATAATAGTAGGCTAAAATACTTGCAAGGCCAAAACTAAATAAAGATTCAGAGTAAACATTAAATTTAATTTTACCATCTTTAAATGTATGAGAGAGGTAAAGTCTACTTTGGCACCCTTCTACAAGATTTTGATTCACTAGATCTTTTTGATCAAAAGGCTCACTTTTTTTGCCAAATAAAATGATTTGTTCATAGAACTCTCTTTCATCGTTAATCTCTGCGAGCATTTCATAAAGAGTGTCAATTTTTTTTTTCATACTATTTTTGTTAAAAATTTAAAATTACTATTGAGAATAATATCCTATTGATTTATTATACCACAACAATAATACTTTAACGTTTTAATCTAAGGAAAAAAAGAAAAATGGCAAATAAAGAGGATGTCTTAGAAGTCGAAGGCGTTGTAAAAGAATTACTTCCAAATATGACATTTGTTGTAGCGCTAGATAATGGGATTCAAATTATAGCACATTTGTGCGGGAAAATGCGGATGAGAAATATTAGGGTCCTTGTGGGGGATCAGGTGAAGGTTGAGATGTCTTCTTATGATTTAACCAAGGGTAGAATTGTATATAGAGGGAAAAGATAAAAACAAGAAGAATTACTATTGCTTTTTTTTAAACATTCTGGCATAATATTTGACATTAATGAATTAAACTAAAGTATACCACAAAGGTGGAAAGCTAGAATAAGGAACAGAGCCCAGGTAGCTCAGCGGCAGAGCACTTGCATGGTAAGCAAGAGGTCGAAGGTTCAATTCCTCTTCTGGGCAAACACAATAACAAAGAAAAGTCTTTTCGGAGGACAATTATTAATGGCAAAAGAAAAATTTTCAAGAGATAAACCACACGTAAACATCGGAACAATTGGTCACGTTGACCATGGTAAGACAAGTCTTACTGCCGCAATCACTAAAGTTCTAGCAGAAGCTGGAGGAGCGAAATTTAGAGATTACGCATCCATTGATAATGCACCTGAAGAAAAGGCGCGCGGTATTACAATTAACTCTTCCCACGTAGAATATGAAACAGCAGCAAGACATTACGCTCACGTTGACTGCCCAGGACATGCTGACTATGTTAAAAACATGATCACAGGTGCGGCTCAAATGGATGGAGCAATTTTAGTGGTTGCAGCAACAGATGGTGCTATGCCTCAAACTCGTGAGCATATTTTGCTTGCAAAACAAGTAGGTGTTCCAGGTCTAGTTGTATTTATCAATAAAGTAGATTTAGTAGACGATGCAGAACTTTTAGATCTTGTTGAAATGGAAATTGATGAACTTTTATGTGCTCAAGGATACAAAAACACAGTTTTTGTTAGAGGATCAGCTTTAAAAGCATTAGAAGGTAACCCTGAATATGTAGAAAAAATTAAAGAGCTAATGAAAGTTGTTGATGAAAACATCAAAACACCAGAAAGACAAGTTGACAAGCCTTACCTAATGCCAATTGAAGATGTTTTTTCTATTGAAGGTAGAGGTACAGTAGTAACAGGTAGAGTGGAAAGAGGTGTTATCAAGGTTAATGATAAAATTGAAATCGTTGGTATCCGTGAAACTCGTCCTGCAGTTGCAATTGGACTAGAAATGTTTAACAAAATTCTAGACCACGCAGAAGCTGGGGAAAACGTAGGGGTTCTTCTTAGAGGTATTGGTAAAAATGATGTGGAAAGAGGAATGGTTCTTTGTGCACCAAGTTCAACTACACCTCATGTGAAATTTGAAGCAACTGTTTACGTTCTAAATAAAGAAGAGGGAGGTCGTCATAAGCCCTTCTTCTCAGGATATAGACCACAATTTTATTTTAGAACAACAGACGTTACAGGAACAGTTCATTTGAAAGAAGGTACTGAGATGGTAATGCCAGGGGATAACGTAGAAATTATTGGAGAGCTATTATCTCCAGTTGCTATGGAAGTTGGTATGCGTTTTGCAATGAGAGAAGGTGGCAAGACAATTGGAGCTGGAACAGTTTCTAAAATTATTAAATAATTTATATAGAGAGCTGCATGAAATTGCCGCTCTCTGTTTTTTAAGGGTGTGTAGCTCAGTTGGTAGAGCGGCGGTCTCCAAAGCCGCAGGTCAGGGGTTCGAGGCCCTTCGCACTCGTTAAGGAAGAGGAAAAATTATATGGAAGATATCGTAGAGGAAAATAAAAAGGTGAAAAAAGAATCTTTTATTACATCCTTAAAAAGTGAACTAAAAAAAATAACTTGGCCTTCTAGAGTAAGTTTAAAAAGTAGTGCTAAGATTGTAATTATTTCTATGTTTGTTTTTGGATTAGGAATTTATTGTGCAGATTTGTTTGTAAATAAGGCCCTTTCTATGTTAAACTCTGTGGTCTTTAGATTGATAGGATAAAAAATGGCTGAAAATTGGTATGTGCTTCAGGTTTTTTCTGGGCAAGAAAAAAAAGTGAAAAAATCTATAGAGGAAAACTCTGTTAAAATGGGTTTAAAATCTCATATTTCTGAGGTTTATATTCCTTCTGAGAAGGTTGTAGAGGTAAAATCTGGACAAAAAGTTATTCGTGAGAAAACATTATGGCCAGGTTATGTTTTAGTTAAAATGGATTTAACTGATGAAGTTTGGCATTTTATTAAAAAAGAAAATGGTGTTTTAGATTTTTTAGGAGGAGGCTCTCCAGCTCCATTAACAGATGTTGAGGTAGAAAATCTAATTAAAGATCTGTCAGGTGCTGAAGGTAAAGCTGTTCATAAATATAACATTGACTGTGGAGATATAGTCAAAATAACAGAAGGTGTATTTATAAATCTTACTGGAACGGTATCTGAGATCTTTCAAGATAAAGGTAAATTAAGTGTACTTGTTTCTATTTTTGGAAGAGATACAAGGGTAGATGATTTAGAAATATGGCAAGTAGAAAAAATAACAAATGATTAAGGCACGGTGTAAAAAATGGCAAAGAAAAAGATAATAAAAATAATAAAACTTCAAATTCAATCAGGAAAAGCTACACCAGCGCCACCTATTGGTCCTGCTCTTGGTTCTGCGCAAGTAAATATTATGGCTTTTTGTAAAGATTTTAATGCTCAGACTCAAGGAAGCACCGATATATTGCCAGTTGTAATATCTGTATATGCAGATAAGACTTTTTCCTTTATTTTAAAACAACCCCCGATGTCTAGGTTGATTTTAGGTAAGGCAAAAATAGCAAAGGGTTCTTCTATTAATAGAGATAAAGTTGGAAGTATTTCCAAACAAGATGTAAAGGAAATTATTCAAAGAAAAGCTCCTGATTTACGTTTAAAACATCCTATTAATACAGAAGAAGGATTTGCAGCAGCATTTAACATCGTTGCGGGAACGGCTCGCTCGATGGGTATAAATGTTGAACAAAATTAAATTTAGGTAAATTTAAATAAAATGAAAAGAAGTAAGAGATTTAGCGACGCGGTAAAGGATATAGATTTTTCGAAATTCTATTCCATTGAAGAGGCAATTGGTATTTTAAAAAAAGTATCACCTGCAAAATTTGATGAAACTTTTGAAGTTGCACTTAATATGGGTGTAGATACTAAAAAAGCAGATCAACAAGTAAGAAGTAGCATTTTATTGCCACATGGAACAGGAAAGGTTATTAAGGTTTTAGTTTTTGCAAAAGGGGAAAAAGCACAAGAGGCAATTAATGCTGGTGCTGATTTTGTTGGTGATGACGAACTTGCAGAAAAAATTAAAGATGGATGGTCAGATTTTAATCAAGTGATTGCAACTCCTGATATGATGAGAGTTGTAGGAAGACTTGGAAAAATTTTAGGACCAAGAGGTTTAATGCCTGCCCCTAAAGCTGGAACAGTAACAACAGATATTGAAAAAGCTGTTAGAGAAGTAAAAGCTGGAAGAATAGAATTTAAAGTGGATAAAAATTCAAATATTCATTCTATTTTTGGGAAATTATCTTTTTCTTCAGAAAAGTTAGCAGAAAATTTCAAAGCTTTATTGGATGCTATCATTAGATGTAAGCCTATGGCAACAAAGGGTACATATATTAAGTCTATTAGTATATCTACTACGATGGGACCTGGATTAAAATTAGAATCAAATATTGTGCATTAGGAGTAAATGAATGTCAGCGGAAAAACAAGCACTTCTAGATGAAGTCAAAGAAAAGATTAATTTGAAAGAGGGTTTTATCCTTGCATCGTATGACAGGCTTAATGCAAATACAATAGCAGGTATAAGAAAATCTTTAGTAGCAGTTGGTGGGGATATGTTTATTGTGAAGAAAAGAATCTTTGCAAAAGCTGCATCTTTAAAAGATGTAACATATTCTTTAGAAGAATTAGAAGGGCATGTGTTGCTAGCAATGGCTAAAGGAAATTTTCCTCAAGTTGCAAAAGTAATTTATGATGCTAAAAACGAAACAAAAGCAATAAAAATACTGGGCGGTTATTTCGAAGGTGGAAAATCTATAGTGTCAGATATTGAACAAATATCTACTCTACCATCACTAGATGTAATGAGAGCTCAGATTATAGGACTTTTAGAAGCTCCTATGGGCCAAACATTAGCTACTCTTGAAGCGATAGTTTCAAGTGTTATGGATTGTGCAGAAAATAAAGATTCAAAA
>JBIKKN010000027.1:0-8642 GCA_044360335.1 Chlamydiia bacterium
GCCGAAGGGCAAGCTTTAACATCTGCTTTAAAAGGAAAAATCGATATCCACAGAATGAATATAGAAGATGGAGCTAAAATGCTCACCTTTATGGCAGAATCCTATGAGCTAAACACAGCAAATTTAGTAGCTGCATTAAATAATGAAATAGATATTTATAAAAAATTAGTAAGTATACAACTATCCGGGAGGAATTAAAAAATGGCAATAGAACAAACTCACCCAATCGATGCGATTGATAGTCTTTACGAAAAAACTTCTTCAAGACTTCATTCTTCTTATGTGGATGAAAAACAAGAAAGCTATCGTTTACAAAAAATGCTAATAGAGGCTAATCAAAAATATACAGATTCTCAATTTGGTAAGGCAAATATGATGACAATAGCAATTGTTGGATCCATTTTAGGTCTTGCTTTTTCATCCCTTGATAAAGATGCTCCTTACTCAGCTTTTTTAAAAGCTATTCCAGACCCCATCAAGACCATTGGTGATTTTTTAGTACAACTAAAATCTGCTGAAACCGCTCAAATTGAAGGGGCAAGAAATCTTATTCAGGAAAAAATGAAAGAGCAAAGTTTAAATAAAGATCATATCTATAAGACAATTAACAATATTGATCAAGCAGTAGAAGAAGCTAAAAGGTATATGCGCAAAGCAGATGCAGCTTTTTTTAATTAAAACTCTTGAATTTATCTTTATTATTTGTACTATCCAATATAATACAGTTAAATTTAGAGAACCCCTGTGCTTACATCATTTTTATCTAAGCTTACAATCCTTTCCTTAACTGGCGATTACGTGATATTTATCGCAAGTGTGATTGTATCTGTTATAAAAAAGTTCCCAAGGTTGGGATTAATTAGGGATCAGCTCTACAGTATTGGGGTGCTTTCCCTCTCAGTTGTTGCATTAACAGGGTTTAGTACAGGTCTTGTACTTGCCGCTCAATCGTATTATCAACTAGCCGATAAAGGGCTTGTAAGTGTTACAGGTCTTATGGTAGCTAAAGCTATGCTTACTGAACTTGGCCCTGTTCTTACAGCTTTTATGATCACAGGGAGAGTTGGAGCTTCAATGACAGCAGAACTTGGTACAATGCAAGTTACTGAGCAAATAGATGCTATGAAGTCAATGGCAGTAGATCCTTATAATTATTTAATTGGACCAAGGTTTATTGGTGGGTTTGTGATGTTCCCCCTTCTTACAATTTTTAGTATTGTGATGGGTGTTTTTGGTGGGTATTTAATTTCTGTATATTTTTTCAACATAGCCCCATCGGTATACTGGGAGCCAATTCCAACCTATACTACTAATTTTGATGTGTTTGTAAGCCTTACAAAAGGGGTAGTGTTTGGCTTTTTAATTACTACTATTTGCTGTTATAAAGGGATAAATGCAACAGGAGGGGCAGCAGGAGTTGGCAAAAGCACAACATCTGCTGTAGTAATTTCCTACGTTATTATTTTATTTGTAAACTTTCTCCTTACTTTATCATTAAACTCTCTTCATGAACAAATAACAGGAATTATTGGATGATTCTTTTGAAAAATGTTTATAAGTCTTTTGGAACAAAAAAGGTCCTTGAGGATTTAAACCTTGAGATCAAAGATAATGAAATATTTGTTCTACTTGGAAAATCTGGAATGGGAAAGAGTGTGATTTTAAAACATATTATTGGCCTTATGAAACCCGATAGTGGCGATATTTCGATTGATGATTGTCCTATGAATGTTTTAGAAGGTGCTAAACTTTATGACTCTTTGAAAAATGTTGCAACTATTTATCAAATGGGGGCCCTTTTTGATTCTATGACTATTGCAGAGAATGTGGGATTTTATTTACATGAGCACTTAACAAAAGGTGGCGAAAAAATCACCAAGTCCGATATTAGAGGATTAGTAACTGAATCTTTAAATAAGGTGGGTCTTGAGGGTATTGAAAATTTATACCCTTCAGACATTTCTGGAGGAATGAGAAAAAGAGTGAGCATAGCAAGAGGGTCTATATATAAACCAAAATATATCCTATATGATGAACCCACAACAGGTTTAGATCCAGTTACCGCCTTAGCAATTGGTGAATGTATTGAGCAGCAACAAGATGAGCTTAAAGGAACAACAGTAATTGTTTCTCATGACATTTGTACAACGTTAAAAATAGCAGATAGAATAGCCCTTTTAGAAAATGGCAAAGTGATAGTTTGTGCCGATCCGTTAACTTTTATGAACACAGATAACCCTACCATAAAGCAATTTAATGAAACAGTTGGTGGGGATCTATCCCTAATAAAGCGAGCTGCAAGGAATAAAAATGCATAAAACAGTAAAAAATATGTTAATTGGTTTATTTGTCTTTGTAGGGATGTTTTTAATCGTTGGAATAATACTATTTATTAAACCAAGTATTGGAGATGGCAAACAAATTTTAAAGGTTCGATTTAATAATATTGGTGGAATTCAACTAGGAACAAGGGTTACTCTTGCTGGTAAACCTATTGGAGAGGTTGAGCAAATCCATCAAATTCCAGATGCAAGGCAAACGGCAGTAAATTCTTACGGTTTAGTGTTTCCATTTGTACTTACATTAAAAATTGACTCCTCCATTAAAGTTTATTCAACAGATCAATTTACAGTGCAAACTCAAGGGCTCCTTGGGGAAAAATACATTGCAATTATACCAAAACCTCAAAAACCTGGATTTTCCGCTGCTATTTTAAATGATAAAGATATCATCTATGCCGATTCTACAGATTTTATTGAAAGGGCTGTAAATGAATTTGCTGAACTTTCTAATAAAATGGAGAGTACTTTAGAAACTGTGATTCAGTGGATGAATAAATATGGTGACAACCTTGGGGGGATGGTTACAAATATTGAATCTTTTGCAAAAAGTATTACCTTAACAGTTGATACTGTAAATCAAAGCAATCTTGTAGGTTCGATAAAAACTTTAGTAGATAATTTTTCTTTAGTAGCTTCTCAAGTGGATCTTGCCCTTAGTAAACTACATGAGGATGCATTTTTTGATTCTTTAAGCTCTATTGCACTAAATATGAAATCTGTAATGAAAGATATCTCTTGTGGAAAAGGGATGATTGGAAAGCTTATTACAGATGATGGCTTTTATTTAGATATCTCTTCTATCTTAAGTAAAGCAAACACCATGATTAACGACATAAATCAATATGGACTTATGTTTCAATATAGCAAATCATGGCAAAGGCAAAGGGTTAAACTTATGGCAGAAACAAATGCTATAAAAGATCCTAAAGCCTTTGGCTCACAAATTAATCACGATGTAGATTTTCTCCTTGCAACTTTAGAAAGGATGAATACACTAACAGATAAATTTTCTAGCAAAGAGCTTTCTAACAATCCTAACTTTCAAAAGAAATTTTTAGAGTTTATGAATATGTTAAAGTCCCTTCAGGAAAAAGTTTCTTTATACAATCAAGAATTATATCAATTAAAACAGCAGTCAGGAGTGTGTGAAAAGCAACCCCCATGTGGAGGAAAATAATGGGTGAAAGTCGTTTAAAAAAGGGGTTTTTGCTTGCTGCCTCCCCTGATATAAAAGATCCAATGACCTTTAAAAGTGTTATACTTTTATGTGAACATACTTCTGCCGGATCCTTTGGTTTGATGATAAATAAACCTTTAGAGATCAATCCAAATATTGATATGGAAATGATGGAAGAATTAAATCATCCAAACATAAATTTTCGCTGTGGAGGACCTATGAGGCAAGGTCAGATGATGTTACTTCATAGCGATGGAAGAAAAAAAGATCAAATGTTAAACATCTCTGAAGATATATTTTTAGGGGGCGATTTAGCTTTTTTACAAGAATCTTTAGCCCAAAACTCTTCAAAAAATATGATCCTTTGTTTTGGTTACCTTGGCTGGGGTTTTGGCGAGCTTGAAAAAGAGGTTAGTGAGGGACTTTGGTGTTTATATCCGGCTAATACAAACTTCCTTTTCAATACAGAGCCATCGAAAATATGGAGCTTAGTTTTAAAAAATATTGGGGGTAAATATTCCTCTTATTCTATGCTACCTGACGACCTTTCCTCTAATTAAATTTAAATATATTCTTTACAAAAAAATCAAATAATTTATATATTTCAAACTTATATTTAAAAAATATAGGAATGATCAAATGGATATATTAGACAAAAGCCCAAAGACCGACATAAATTTTAACGTAGAGACCTTTTTTAAAATAGAAAAGCAAAAATTTTCATTTCTTGCGATCAATAAATTATTACAAAGCGCAATTAAATTTTTAATTAAAAAAAATAATTCCATTGTAATTTCTAGAGCAAATTTTCGTTTGCAGGCTCATCGGATCAAAGAGCTTAAAAATAAAATGCCCCTTGATTTTTTTGAAAAAAAGGAAATAACATCATATAACTGCTTTTTAGCAGCAAGATCTACTTTTGCAATAGCTTATTTTGACTCTATTGCTCTTTTAAAATCTACTGTTTGCTTTTATAACGTTTTAGAATTTGCTAATAGGAAAAATAAAAGCTTACCGAATTATGATTTTATGAAGGATAAATTTATAAAGCTTTTAATCTATTCCTCCACTTTAAAATTTAGTATAGAAAAAAATCTTTATAAGGAAATACAGCAGGCTTGCAAAGTAGCATCTATGCTCAATCTCCCTAAAAGGATAAGTTTTCCAAAACAAGATTCTATGGAGAATTTAAAACAATCTGAAATAACCCTTCGCTTACTTAAATTGAAAAATTTTGTAGTTAAAGATACAAGCAAGGAGTATAAAACATCTTTAGTAGATAAATCATATAAAAAAATTACTGTAATGATTTTACCATCTAAAACAAAAGATGAGGTATTTTTTTTTAAGTTAGATGAAACTACTGTTTGTATTTCTGAATTAAAATATTTAATCCATTTAAAAATCCAATTTCTTATCAAAGAAAATCAGAAAATTATACTAAGTTTATCTAACTTTCGTTTGCAATCAAGGAGAATAAAAAAATCTAAAAAATTAGAAAGCTTTTTACAAATTAAATCTTCATGGAAAGAAAAAGAGGCAATTAAATTTAATAAGATGTTAATTTTTAGAAAAAATTTTGAAAAAATACTTTCTGCTTCTATTGATCTTTTTTCTTTTACTACAAATATTTGTAGCAGCATTGAGCAGGCAATAAAGGAAAATGATTTAGAAGCTGATATTGATTTTATTTCCTCTGAGCAGGAATTTTTAAAATTACAGGCGTGTTTGTTAAGTTTAAAAGATAACATCATAAAAAATCTAAAACTTGAAACAACTCAAGCTTCCTTAGTAAAATCGAGGCTTAAAAGAAGGGATCCTATTATTATTTAACAAATAGATTGCATTTATTTTAACGGAAAAATAAAAAAAATTAACAAGTTCTTTGCAATAAAATATTAAATTATATAAAGTGCTAATAGCTTTTAAAAAAAAGCAATAATTTTTAAAATATAAAGGGAGAATATATATATGAGTTCAAAAATCTGTGCTCTACCAAGTGCTTGTTGTGGGTATTATGCCGATGCAGAAAAACGGGATTTAGATAATACAAGACAATCTGAAATTTTAAAACAAGGGTTTCCAAAATTTCAAAAACCAGGACATGAAGAAGATGACTATCAAACAATTAAAACATATGTTAATGCAAGATTATATAACATAAAACAAATGTTTTCTTTTCTTAATGAAACTGTGGAAGAGTTTAGAATGCACAACGGTTGTTTAAAAAGATATAGAAAATTAGGCTCTCAAATAGATGTAGCAAACGAAATTGAAAAATACAATAGCAAAGTATCTTCGGTTGTAAGATTTGACACTCTTTCTAAAGATATGAAAACTTTATGTTCAGAAATCGATTATTTTTGTAGGACAATATTAGAAAAATTAAATCAAGATTTAAAAACTTTGGCAAAAGTAAAAGAAGATCCTAAACTAGCAGCTAAAACTCGAAAAAGAAGGAAACTTTTTGACATATTTCAAAAAGATATGGCCGATTTGAAAATATTAACAGAAGCAGTTGCAGAAAGAGTTTATGCAAAATTGAACAATTTAAATACAGAAGGAAATACAGTTGGCTGGAGCTTAAAGTATTACTCTGGAGGAGCTATAGGGACTATTAACAGAGGCTTATTAAGCGCTCAAACCTATCCATTAGCGCCAATTATATTAAATCCCCAACAACCAAAAAATGAAGAACTTGATGATCGTCAATCTTCTAGTGAAGATGAACAAGACTCTACATTAGCTGGAGGGGCAGAAAAATCTACAGGAGCTAGCGCTAATAGCCCAGATTCTCAAGGTGATATTTTCAAAACTCCTGAAAACTCTGTAATTTTACCTTCTAATGAAAATCCTTTAAACACTTCATCTAAAGAAACGCTAAAAACAGCAAATGGGTCATCTTCAAAAAATCTACTTAAAGAAATGCCAACTCCGGCAGAAGCTGCTAAGGCTAAAGCTGAAGAATCTAAACATAAAGTGGGTTCTAAAAAGAGTCAAAAATCAAACTAAACAAATAAGTAAGGGAAACCCTTATCAGATTTATATGTTAGTTTTTTTAGCTGCATAGAACAATGTAAAGATCCAAAAGGTAAAGGCTTTAAGCCAAAAAATGTCTAATTTTTGAGTTTATCTTATTTTTTAAGGTAAACTCAAATTTAAAAATGGTATCTTTGCACTTTTATTTTGTGGTAAGTTTCTCCAAAAAGATCCTTTAAGGAATCTTGTATTTTCTTTCTATCCACTTCAAGTTCACCAATAACAGTATTGTGCATACTTGCAGCCCTTGTTAAAAGCACTTGAAAGGGAGCTCTTTCTCTAACAATTAGCGCCGAAGAATAGATCATTTCCACAAGAAAATCTTCCTCTTCTGCTTTCCATTCAAGTTCTCCTGATACTGTTTTTAAAAATGCAAAAAAGGAGCTTAATTCGATAGCTGAAACATCTGCTCCATCTTTGGAAGAAAAAGCAGTATAATCAGGGGATATTTCTTTGATAAAATAAAGGTAGATCATATGGTAGGCAATTTCAATAAAATCGAGTCTATTTTTCCTAGAAAGAATTTCCTTTTTATTAAAATACACAGAATGCACTTGCTCCATCATTTTTTTTGCAAAAGTAAAAAATGCATTTTTATTTATTTTTTTAGGAAAATAGTAACCACAAGATTCCCCCCCTTCTAATTGGCGGATAAAAATATGTAAAAAATCGGCTGCATTTTCTGAATGTAGATATTCATCAACTTGATGGTAAAAGGAAGTGGATTTATTCAAGGAGATAACGGTTAAACAAGATCCAACTTCCCCATCAAGGGAGCATTTTTCTATTTTTTCCACCCTTGCAAAATCTTTCCAGGAGGTTCTATCTTGAAAATTAAAAAAAAGAAGTTTTTTTTGACTTGCTACTAATGCCCTTAAAAAACCTACAAATTCAAACGATAGGTCTGCAGATTTAATAGAATTTTGCATAGTTGGGGATGGTATTTTTAATAGTTCAGTAGAAAAAGTTAAGGTATCTAAAGAAAAATAATTTCCTGGAAAATCCCCATTTAATAAGGGGTCAAACTCTAAAAAGCTCTCCACCTCTGTTAAAATATCTAATACTTTAAAAAGTGGACCATTTGGAGAGGCTTTAAAGGTTTCTGCTAAACTTTCGTAATCATCTAAAATAGTATTCCAAAGGGCCGCAGAGGATCTTGTACTTTTTCTTCTATCTTTTTGATGGCTTTGTATCATTTTACAAAGCAGCGCCCCAGCTTCTGTGGTGTTGATATTTGATGTAAAGATTACAAAACAAATTCTATGAAGAAGATGTAATAGTTTTACATAAAGCTCTTCCTCTGGTGGGTTATCTATATAATTTCTATAGTCAATAGATGCTAAAGCTTCTCTAAGATGTGTTTGAAAGTCTTTAAAATATCCAGAAACACTTTTTCCTGTGGCTATTTTTAGCTGATTTTTTGCATTACTTGAAAGAAGAAGGGCCATAGAAGCTTTAAACACACTTTGGACAAGGGGGTGATCTTTATATCTTCCAGCGGCCCTTACCACATCGTCAAGCTCGCTTTTAAGTCTAATTTTTAGCTGCCTGCAAAGATGATACGCTATATCATCTTTTAAAAAAGGGATTTTTGTTAAAGGATCAAAAGCTGCAAAGGCTGCAATAATTACATCAAAATCAGAAATAAGACGAATGTGCCTTGCTAAATTAGAATCAAAAAATCTCCCCCCACTTTCATTTTTTAGATAAAAAAGCTCATAATCTCTGTCTTTTATAACACTTTGCACATCCCTTACACCCCGATCTTTAATATCGGATAAATCCTCTTCTACCTCTATTTCAAACTCTTTAGTTTCATCCCCTTCAAATCGACTTTTAATTTTCTTTTCATAAAATTCCATTAATAAAACATATTCTTTTGAATTTTTGATATTTATCTTTTTTTTAGATTTTTCTGCATATTTTTCTACCTTACCTACAGCTTCGTTAGCAAGGTTCATAATAGAAACAATCCCCTTTTGCATACTTTTATCTTTTAAATTTTCAGGGTTTTTTTTATGTATTTGCTTTAAATAGTTAGAAACAACAATTAAGGTGTTTTTAATAGCTTCTATAGTTTTTTT
>JBIKKN010000028.1:0-8533 GCA_044360335.1 Chlamydiia bacterium
TACCAAGAGCTAAATTATAACTTTCCGAAGCCCTTTCATCACAATGCCCTTCAATAAAAACATAAGTTTTAGGATGCTTTTTTAAATAATTTGCCATTTTTTCTAGTGATTTTTTAGCTTCAGCATCTTTTGGAGTATAGCTGTCTGTGTTAAAAAATATTTTCACAAAAATAGATTTTAAAATAGATGCCGGTTCTTTAAAACTATTTATAGATGGTATAGTACTTCCTAAAGTACCTGGAGTTATTGAAGGCTGGGGAATTGCTAAAGATGTTATTTTGCCATTTATTTCCTCTGAATTAAGGGGAACAAACTCTTCATTGTAAGCGCCATAAAATTCAGCTGCAGTTACTACAAGTTTAGAATCTTGTGTTTCATCAGAAAGTAAATAGTTTACTTTTGATTTTAAAATACCACCTAAATGATTAAGTCTTGTACTTAGTTTAGAGATACTATTTGCACAAGAGGTACATAATAATAGGGAAGTAAAAGAAAGTAAGAGTGTTTTTTTCATAATTTTTTATTTCTCAAAAGTTGGATAGTGTTTTTCTCCAGACCCTTTTGTTAATCTCCTAATTAAGCCAGTTTCTAATGTTAAGAGAAAAAGGTCAGTTGCCGGGGAAGTTGTGTTATATACTATGTGTTTATTATCACTTCCAAAACAAGGGTTTTCCTTATCTTCAGCACCAGAGGTGATTTGATAAGTCTTTTTCTTTGTTATATCATAAATCCAGATTTGTCGTCGTCCATTTATCTTACCGGAAAAAGCAAGTTTAGTCCCATCTGGAGAAAAGCAAGGGCAAGTACATTCTGTACATGGGCTTATGATTTTTTCAAGAACAGGTGTTTTTCTTTCTGAAATTGTTTTTTCAATAGCGGCAATATAGATTTTTGCCTCCCCTGTTTTATCGCTTACAAAAGCTATATATTTATTATCTGGACTCAAGTGAGGGGATGCTGAAGTTTGATTTAATCCTGAATAAATTTGAATAGGTTTTCCAGTTGTTTTAAAATCTTTGCCTAAACTTTGGATAAAGATATCAGAATTACCAGAGGCATCTGAAACAAAAGAAATGTATTTTTTATCATAGGAGACTTTAGGTAGGAGTTGATTGCCTCGAAGCTTTATAAGGGGTTTTCCTTTATCAGCATTATTTTTACCTATATAAATTTGAGGCTGACCTATTTGATAGGTTACATATATAAAATCATACTCTTCTTTACCCCCGTCTGAAGAAATAAATTCTGGGGTGATGCTGTAACTATTGTCAAAAGTTACTCTTGTATTTATTAATCCAAGGGTATCTGTTTCATAAATTTCTGCATTCCATGGGTTTGTATCATTGTCCTTATTTTCATTGTAGGGCTTATAAGAGTATAAAATCTTTTTTGAAGCAATTCCCCCTTGTCCATATATTTGCTCCATTAAAAAATCAGAAAGTCTATGAAGGGCTTTAATTTTTGCAATAGATGATCCACTTAAATCAATTTGAGAAAGAGTCTTTACCGATTGTTTACGAACATCAAAGATATCAAAAGTTACTTTTTGATTAGATAAATTAGGGGTGATTACAAAATCTATTTTTTCTTTAGTCCAAAAAGGATCTTCAAATAAAACAGTGCTCCCCTTTTTTTCAAGGGCAAGGGATTTTTCATTTTTTTCAAAAAGTTTTCCCCTTCCATCTACTTTAAAATCTTCTAAAACTACATAATTGATTAAATTAGCAAGCTCATAGTTAGCATCCTTACAATTGCAAATATAAATAGAGTATTCTTTATCAGTAGTTGGTAATGTTATTTCAATATTGTCACTAAAACAGCAAGTTAGTAGGGATAAAATAAATAAAAAAGCAGCAAATCTATTATTTTTCATCTTTAAAAGTAATGTTAAAAGTTCTTTGTTCATTGGTTTTATATTTTGGAAAAGACAATTCCACTAAATTTTTCTCTAAATAGCTTAAATTATCAGTACTTTGGGAAAATAAGCAAACAATTTTTATTACTTTTCCCTTTTGATCAACTGTAATTGCAAGTTTAACTTTACCACTTTGTGGTAGTGTTAAAGACCTTGTTAAAATGTCTGTTACCTCCTGAAGATATTCATTGTATTCATTTAAACTCTTTCCTGCATCCTTTTTTACTGTTTTTTTTACTAGTGTATTTTTTGAAGGGGTAGAGCTTTTACTTAAGGATTTATTTATAGCATTTTGAAGCTTCTTTTTTTCTACTTTTTTACCCGGGATTTTTTTTATAAGAGCAGGTTTTTCAATTTTTTTAATTTCTTTAGGAGGATTTTTTTGAGCAATTATTTCTTTATTTTCTAATATATTTTCTTCCTTAAATTGCAAAGGGGGCTCTTCTATCAAATGTATAGTTCGAACTGTTATTTTCCTTTTAACCTCTTTAGGTGGGCTTTGCCCAAAGGAAAAAAAAAACAAAAAAAGATGGCAAAAACTAATAAAAATAGGGAGTATTAAAGATCTTTTCATGGATGTTTACTTTTTACAATAAGATCAAGGGATTCAAAGCCAGATTCTTCTACTAAATCTTTTATTTCAGTAAATGCTCCGAAGGTTGCTTTTTTATCTATAAAAAGTTTTGGAAGGATTTTACTGTTTTTTTTATACATTTGCGTTAGAAGGATTTTAAGCTTATATTTTTCTATAAGTTTTTCATTCACCGAAATTTTTCCATCTTCATGAAGAAAAATGGAAATTGCTTCCTGCTGATTCATAGAGGAGTTTGTAAGTCTTTTTGAAGAACTTTCTGTTAGAGAAATTCTATCTATATTTACCAAAGGAGCAATTAAGATAAATAGCATAAGAACAACAAATAAAACATCTAAAAGGGGAGTTAGGTTTACTAAATCATTTTCCTCTAAAAAATAAGAAGGTCTTTTTCTTTTCATTAAACGTCCACAGCTTTATATTGAAGTTCAAGTTCAGAAATAATATGGAAAGAAAACCCTTCCATTTCTCCTCCAATATTGGTTAGTGCATTTTTTAAATAATTGTAAGCAATAAGAGCAGGTATTGCAATTACAAGGCCTAAAACTGTAGTTGCCAAAGCTGTAGAAAGCCCTGATAAAATAATAGCATTTGAGCCACTTCCCCCTTTTTGTAGCTCGCTAAGACATATTAAAACTCCCCAAACAGTACCTAAAATTCCAAGAAATGGCGCAAGGGAAACAGCAGTTGAAAGGATAAATAAATCATTACCTAAAGATTTAATTTCTTTATAGATAGTAATGGAGGAGAATTCATCTATTGCTTGCATATCACTTTTTGAAAGGAAAACATTTTTTCCCCCTTCAAAATGGTGGTTTTTATTTAGTATTTGAGAGGTTTTTATTGCAATTGCATGTAATACTTTAGAAAATGGATTGTCTAAAATAAGCTCTTCATTATGAAATAGTAAAGATTTAAGATTTGTATGGTGTATTTTAGATAAAATATCTTTGCCTTTTGATTTAACAGACTTAAGAATTATTAGCTTTTTGATAAGAACTGTCCAACTTAAAATAGATAGGATAAATAATCCTAAAAAGATAAGTTTTCCAAAAAAATCTGAATCTGTATAAGAATGATAAAAAATGTTCATAGTAAAATTCCCCTATATTGATATAATATATAAGCTATATTATGAATAAAGATACATTAAAAATTATTGATTCTCATGCCCACCTAAATTCAAAGGACTATCCGATGGATTTTGAAGGAGCAATAAATAGAGCAAAAGCTGCATCTATTAAAAAGATTATGAATATTTGTACAACCCCACTTGAATTAATAGAAGGGTTTGCATTAGAAAAAAAATACCCAGAGCTTATAAGAAATATCGGATCAACTACTCCCCATGATGCAGATAAAGAAACCAAAGAGACTTTTGCTTTCTTTGAAAAACATGCCCTTGCCAAAAATCTAGTAGCAATTGGCGAGACAGGTTTTGATGATTTTATTCAAAGAGATAATAGCAAAGAGCAAATGGATGTTTGCTTAAATTATATCGATCTTGCTGTTAGATCAAATCTTCCCGTAGTTTTTCATGTTCGTGGAGAAAAGGCCTTCCAAAATCTTTTTTTCGCTGCTTCAAAAAACCCATCATTTAAAGCTGTAATCCACTGTTTTACAGGAAACATGGCTCAAGCGGAAAAAGCTTTATCTTTGGGGTGGTATCTTTCTTTTAGCGGAATTGCAACATTTAAAAAATCTGTAGAACTTAAAAAAATTATAAAAAATATTCCCCTTTCAAGACTTTTAATAGAAACCGACGCCCCTTGGCTTGCCCCTGAAGGATTTAGAGGAAAAGATAATGAGCCCTCTTATATCCATGTTTTAATTGAAACACTTTCAAAGCTTTTGGATATAAGCTTTGAAGAAGTATCGAAAATAACTTTTGATAATGCATCTAAACTATTTTCTCTTTAAAGCTTTTGTTGAAAAGTAAACTTTGTTTTTGTAAAGTGTACTTTTTACAGGAAAAAAAAGGTTGGTTATGGCAGCAATTATTTCGGCAAGAGTGATTCCTCGAGCTTTTGTATGGAGACGGTTACATTCATTAATGGGGCTTTGGTTTTTAATTTTTCTTGCCGAGCACATGTTTACAAATTCTCAAGCTGCAGTTTTTTTTGGAAATCGATCGATGTGGTTTGTTAATAGCGTAACATTTTTACACAACCTTCCTTATTTACCTTTGGTAGAAGGTTTACTCTTAGGAGTTCCTATGGCTCTTCATGCTGGGTGGGGAATATGGTATATGATGACTGCAAAATCAAATGTAGTGGGGCATAAGGGTAAAGCTCCATCTTTAAAATATGAGCGTAATAAAGCATATTCGCTGCAAAGAATCACCGCTTGGATTATTTTAGTTGGGATAATATTTCATGTTGTGCAAATGCGATTTGTTATGTATCCATTTAAAGTTTCGATGGGAAATTATACCGAATCTTTTGGAAGATACAATTTAGATAAAGGGCTTTATGCAGTTGCCGAAGATTTAAAGGTAAGAGTTTATGATAGTTTAGCAATAACTTCAGAAGAGGAAAACTTAAAGCGTATGCAAAATAAAATTATCTTAGTAGATAAACGGTTAAATCAGATGGAAGAATCTAATGAGGCAACAATAAAAGGGTTTAATCCTGAGATGAATGAAATTTTTAAAAATATTGCAGCCTATAATGATAAAAAAGAGTTTGTAAATGGGTTAAAGCATTTTACTTTAGAGCCAAATCAGGTGATTATAAATTCAAAAAAATCTGCAGATTTAATTTTATTGAATGTGAGAGAGGCTTTTCAAAGTATTTGGATGTGTATTATATATACTTTATTTGTACTAGCTAGTGTTTTTCATGGATGTAACGGCTTTTGGACATTTTGCGTAACTTGGGGATTGCTACTTTCAAAAAAATCACAAGAAAGTTATGTAAACTTTGCTTATGGACTTGCATTTGTACTTCTTGCACTAGGTATGTTTTCTATTTGGGGTAGTTACTTTTTTTCTGCGGGGTATTATCATTAATGGCTGATTCAAAAAAAACAGTAATAGTTGTTGGAGGGGGTTTAGCAGGGCTTTCAGCTGCTATGAAACTTGCTGATTTAGGGGTAAGTGTTCACCTTGTAAGTCTTACAAATGTTAAAAGATCTCATTCAGTTTGCGCTCAAGGGGGAATTAATGTTGCTATTAATCTGATGGGGGAGGGTGACTCAGTTGATATTCATACCTACGATACAATCAAAGGGGGAGATTTTTTAGGGGATCAGCCACCTATTTTGGAAATGTGTTATAATGGGCCTACAATTATTCGTATGTTTGATAGACTTGGAGTTCCTTTTAACAGACGCTCTGATGGTCATTTAGATTTTAGAAGATTTGGTGGTACTTTATATAAAAGAACAGCTTTTGCAGGGGCATCTACTGGGCAGCAACTTTTATATGCTTTAGATGAGCAGGTTAGACGGTTTGAAGTATCTTTAAAAATAAAAAAATATGAACACCATGAGTATATGCGATCAGTAATTGATGATAATGGTATTGTTCGTGGGATAGTAATGATGGATTTACGTACTGCAAAACTAAGTGTTTTAAAAGGGGATGCAGTTTTATTAGCTACAGGTGGAAATGGGGTAATTTTTAAATATTCTACTAACTCAACTATTTGTACAGGAGCTGCAAATGGTAGGGCGTATATGCAAGGGGTAAAAATTGCAAATCCAGAATTTATTCAAATACACCCAACTGCTATTCCTGGAGATGATAAACTTCGTTTAATGAGCGAATCAGCCCGAGGTGAGGGTGGAAGAGTTTGGGTATATGGAGATAGTAGTAAAAGTATAGAAGGGCCAAATGGAGAGCAAGTAAAATGTGGAAATACTGGTGAGCCTTGGTACTTTTTAGAGGAGATGTTTCCATCATTTGGAAATTTAGTGCCCCGAGATGTTGCATCAAGGTATATTATTAAAGTGGTGGAAGAGGCAAATCTTGGAATAGATGGGAAAAAGCAAGTATATTTAGATTTAACTCATTTAGACGAAAAAACTATGCATAAGCTTGAGTCTATTTTAGAGATCTATCAAAAATTTACAGGGGAAGATCCAAGAAAAGTTCCTATGAAAATTTTTCCAGCAGTACATTATACTATGGGTGGTATGTGGGTAGATTTTCCAGCAACAGGGGATGTAGATCGCTTTGAAAGGTACCGTCAGATGACAAATATTTCTGGTCTTTTTGCAGCAGGAGAGTGTGAATTTTTATATCATGGGGCAAACAGACTTGGAGCAAACTCACTTTTATCGTGTGTTTTTGGTGGGATGGTTGCTGCAAATGAAATGTTTTTTTATATCGATGATATTGCTTTAAAAAGTAAACCACCAAGTGAAAAAATTTATGAAGAGGCTCTTGCTCATGAACTTGCTATCAAACAAAATATATTAGAGAGAAATGGCACTGAAAATATCTATAAACTTCATGATGAGCTAGCATCTATTATGATCTCTAATGTGACTGTTGTTAGATCAAATCCTGGATTAAAAGATGCGATTGAGAAAATAAAGGAGATAAGAGAGAGGGTTAAAAATATCTGTCTTGATGATAAAGGTCACCATTTAAATCAAACATTGCATTTTGCTAACCAATTTCCTTATATGCTTGAAATTGCATTAACAGTAGCAAAAGGAGCGCTCCTTAGAGATGAGTTTAGAGGATCTCATTATAAACTAAAATTTCCTAAGAGAAATGATGAAGATTTTTTAAAAACAACAATAGCTACGTACGATCCATATGGGGATGAGCCGGTAATTTCTTATAAACCGGTAGATATTAGACACCTTGCCCCTGTACTTCGAGATTATACTAAAGCTTTAAAGGTTACTCCGAATTTAACAAATATCCCTAAAAAAGTTCCTCTTATTACTGAGGCAAATTATGGGCGAGGATAAAATATGAAAAGTAAAATGGAAAAGACATTTACATTAAAAATTTATCGAGGAGATCAAAATAAACAATATTTTGTAGAATTTGAACTAGATAGACGCCCCGGCTTAAATGTGATCTCAGCATTAATGGAAGTGCAAAAAAATCCAATTACAAAATCTGGACAAAGAGTTACCCCTATTGTTTGGGAGCAAGCATGCCTTGAAGAAGTGTGTGGATCTTGCTCTATGCTTATTAATGGAGTTCCAAGACAGGCGTGTACTGCTTTAATAGAAGATATACTTAAACAATCAGGTGGTGATGAAATTATTTTAGCGCCATTTACAAAATTCCCTTTGGTTCGTGATTTAGTGGTAGATAGAAGTTCTATGTTTGAAAATCTAAAAAAGATAAAAGGATGGATTCCAGTTGATGGTTACCACAGTGAAGAGTTTGGGGTAACCCTTGCTCAGAAAAAACAAGAGGCAATGTATGTAGAATCTACATGTATGAGCTGTGGGTGCTGTCTTGAAGCTTGCCCCCAGTTTAGCGATAGATCAAAATTTGTGGGAGCATCCACTATCAATCAAGTAAAACTATTTAATGCAAATCAAACGGGAAAATCCTTAAAAGATGAAAGACTTACAGTGATGATGGAAGAAGGTGGGGTTTCAGATTGTGGGAATGCTCAAAACTGTGTGCAAGTTTGTCCAAAAAAAATACCTCTTACTCAGTCGATTGCCTCTGTTAATAAAGACGTTGTGAAAAGTTATTTTAATAGAAAATTTGGTCTTGCGGAAGACTCTGTCGATTAGCAACATTTAAAAAAATACGATTTATAAATTCTTCTTTGGAAATAAAGGGTTTTAAAGTAGTTAAAAATTCTTTATGAATCCTTCCTTCTCTATATTTTGGCTCTTTTGGTGGATGAAGGAGCAACTCCATGTGATTTAGATCAAAATCCCACAAAAATGATGTATGGTGTACAAAACGATCCTTTTTAATATATTGAGCATTTCCCCCAACTTTTTTGTTTAAAATGGTATAATCATTACAAGTTAAAGCAAAAGAGGGAATGTTAAGGCTTTTTTTATAGAAATTTTCTGTCCATTTCATAATTGATTCT
>JBIKKN010000030.1:0-8291 GCA_044360335.1 Chlamydiia bacterium
TAGAAATGTTGCAATAGTTGCAAAAGATGCAATTGTTACAACCCCTGTAAGCCAATGTAAAGACATTTGCCAAGTATCTGCTGTGTTAAATCCAATGGATCTTTCAGGACGAGATGCCCAACCGATGAATAAACCTGCAAAAACAAGGGAAATATTTGCCCCTAACCCAAAAAGTGTATAAAATCTTTTTGATTCACTAACTTTTGTAATATCATTTGCAAATCCCCAAAAAAGTAAAGATAAGCAAACACTACCCCAAAGTTCTGCCATTATATAGAATGTAGAATATGTCCAGTTTCTTATAATAGCTACAAGCCCCATAAATCCATGAGGAAGAATAGTTTGTAACCAATCACAAAAAGCATGCGGATGTAAAGCTTCTCTGTTTGGATAAATTACAGTAGAAAACAAAGCAAAATAAACTATAAATGGACTAAGTGCCGCTAAGAATAGGTGCTTTTTTGATAGTATATTACTTAATTTAGTGTAAAATAACATAAAAATAAGGGCTATTGGAAGAACACCATATAGTTTTAAAAAAGGGATAGCTTCTGCCCCAGATTTTGGTGCAGTCATAATTAATGTATCTTTTGTATCTCTTAAGATAGTGTAGTTAAAAGCTATACAAAAGAATAGAAATAACATTGGTAGTAATTTCTTTAGCTCGAAATTGTGAATTGGCCATAAAAAAGATCTAATCTTTCCAAATTCTGGCTCTGTTGTTTTGGTTTTCTCTGACATTTTGTTCCTTTCATTAAGAAATTTATTGTTTATCACCTTTAATGATAAAGGTGATCATATTTATTATCAAGCCTAAAAAGCCCTTTTAATATCATAAAAAAAAGTTTAATTTAGGCTCTTTTAAAGTTATTTTTTATTTGATGTTGTAAATTCTTTATTTACATTTTGAATAAAATGGTAACTTTCTGCTGACTCTTTATAGGAAAACCATAGTTCTTCATCAACAATCCCTTGACGAATAGCTGTCATTAAATTTCTTTTAGCAGTTGCTAAAGAAGTTTTAGGGCTAAGTAAGGAGATCATCTCTTTGTCACCTGTTTGTTTTGCAATGTTTAAAAGTCTTTCTAATTGGATACGGGTAAAAGTCATTTGATCTTTTCTTTTTTTAGAACCACGAGCTGCCCTTTGCTTAGGAGCAACCATATATGGAGATTTTGGCTCTATAATAAATTGTTTAATCAAAGAACCAAGTTCAAAAGGTTGCTTTAATTTCATTTTTCGAAGGGTAAAATGATGCATATATCCCCCCCCTGACATTGGTAAGTATTTACAAAGATCATTCTCTGTATCACCCTTTACTTTGTCAATTGCGTTTGTAATCACATCTTCTATATCTTCTAAAGATTTTGCTTTTTTATTTTCGTTCATTTTTGTTCACCTAATTTGAATTATTGCTAAGTGATAGAAAGAATCTACTATTAGTTAAATAATCTCAAGATTTTTTATTCTTCTTACATTAAAACTTAAGTTTATGGCATACTTTGTTTGATTTTAATAGTGGAGATTATTAGTTGAAAAAAAAATTATTTCTTTTGTCTTTTTTTTTAGTAATAGCCGGATTTACTATGTTTTTTACCCCCAAGACAGCTCCAAAACAGGGGGGGGGGTTAAAGATTTTATCTACAACTGCTATCATTGGCAGTTTAGTTAAGGAGGTTGTAAAAGATTTTTCTACTTCCTATTTATTAATGGAAGGGGAAGTTGATCCTCACTCTTACCAAATGAAAAAAGGGGATAAAGAAAAAATTATTTCAGCAGATATTATTTTTGGTAATGGTCTTTCTTTAGAGCACAATCCGAGTTTAATGTATTTATTAAACGATAAAGGTGCAGTTTTTATAGGAGATGAAATTTTAAAACAATCTCCAGAATTAATTATTACCACTAATCAAGAAATAGATCCTCATATTTGGATGGATTTAAATCTTATGAAAGGGGCAGTAGATGTAATTGAAAAAGAAATTTGTCAAAAAGATCCTAAAAATTGTTCCATTTATAAGCAAAATGCTTTGCATCTAAAGGAAAAAATGGATCTTTTAGATAAAAAAATCCTCTATTTAATGCAAACAATTCCTGAGGAAAAAAGGTATTTAGTTTCCTCCCACGATGCATTTAACTACTTTGTAAAAAGATATTTTAAACAAGATGGATCAGAGAGGCTTTTTTCTATGCAAGGGCTTTCCCCTGAGGTGGAAGTTTCTTTAAAAAGGATGAATAAAGTAATAGATTTTATCAAAGATCATAAAGTTACAACTATTTTTTATGAGTCAAACCTTCCAAAAGACTGTTTATATAAAATAATACAAATATGTAAAAATTTTTCAATAGATGTTAAAATTTGCAAGGAGCCTTTATATGGAGATACTTTGGGGGGAATGAGCTATCTTGAAATGGTAGAATACAATGCAAATATAATAGCAAAAAATTTAAAAGATGGCAAAATAAATGGATGAGTATATAAAAGTTCAAGCACTAACAGTGCATTACGACACAGTTGCAGCTTTAATTGATATCAATTTAGAAATTAAAAAAGGAACCCTTACTGCAGTTATCGGACCCAATGGTGCTGGAAAAAGTACTTTTGTAAAAGCTATATTAAATCTTACTCCAAAAACATCTGGAACAGTTTGCTTTTTTGGTAAATCTTTTGATCAAATTAAGGATAAAATTGCTTATGTTTGCCAAACAAAGGATATAGACTGGGATTTTCCTATTACGGTGGAAGAGGTCATTTTAATGGGAAGTTATGGTAAAAAAATAAAAGATAGCAAACAAAGATGTGCAGATCTTGCTAAAAAATTTGGCCTAGAAGAAAAGAAGAAATCTTTGATAGCTGAATTATCTGGCGGGCAAAGGCAAAGGTTATTTTTAGCAAGAGCCTATATGAGCGATGCAGACATTTACATTTTTGACGAGCCAACGGCTTTTGTAGATTTTACAACTTCAGAAATTATTATGCAAAGTTTGAAAGAATTAAAATCTTTAAATAAAACAGTAATATGTGTTCATCACAATTTATCAGAAGTAAAAGAAGTTTTTGACCAGGTGATTTTACTTTCCCATTACCTTGTAGCTTCTGGAAATACGGAAGAATGCTTAACAGATAAAACAATTAATCTTGCTTATAATTTAGGAGATAATTTGCTAGCGGAGGCATTTATTTTAGCCAAGGAAAAAGAAAGTGGGAGTTTATGAGTGAAGTTTTCTTTTCTTTTTTGACTATGTTTAAAGATCCAACCTTTTCGGTATCTTTAATAGCTTCGATACTCGCTTGCATTTGTTTATCTTTAATAGGTGTTATCTATTATTTAAGAAAAACAGCTTTAATAGGGGAAGTTATTGCCCATAGTGCATTTCCTGGATTAATTATTGCAGCATTTATTGGTGTTTATTTTAATTTAAATGAAAAAAATATCAGTTTGCTATTTATAATAGGAGCTATAGTAACTTCTTATTTTTCTATAGTAAAATTAAAGCTTTTACAAAAAAAGTTTAAAAAAAGTCAAGATGCAGCTTTAATGGTCTCTATTTCCGGATTTTTAGGGGTAGGGGTATTGCTATCTTCTATTATTCAATCGACCCATCCTGTTGTTTATAAAGATTTGACCATATTTTTATATGGAAGGGCTGCAACAATGCTTGATTTTCATCTCTATATTTATAGCGTAGCTACATTTTTATTGATCTTTTTTTTAGTTATAAATTTTAAAAAGATAAAAATTTTTGAATTGGATAAAACTTTTGCAACTTTTTTAGGAATTGGCAGATGGCTAGATAAAGCAATCCTTTGGATAACACTTATAATTGTAATTTTATCTTTAAGAACTTTAGGGATACTTCTTCTTTCTGGAATGATGACAGCCCCAGCCATTGCAGCCCGATTTTGGGTAAAAAAAACATCCTCAATGTTTGTGTTATCAGCTATTTTTGGAGCAATCTCTGCAGCAGTGGGCTATTTTTTATCCCTTTATATTGGAGGGGAAAATCTAACTCTTCCTACAGGGCCTATGATAACTGTAACAGCTGCATCTATCGCTTTTTTTTCTTTGATGTTTGGACTTAAGGGGGGGGCAATTTTAAGGGCTTTTCGTAGGTGGAGTTTTTCTGTTTGTTGTAAGGAAGAAAATATTTTAAAGTCCCTTTATAAAAAAGAGGGTAAGATGACTATTTATGAGGTCAAGGAATTTTTAAATGTAAGGATTTTTGGATTGTTAACAGTTCTTTGTAAAGCTCGAAAAAAAGTATATTTTACAAAAGATTTTTCCATTTGTTTAAAAGATGAGGGTAAGGTTTTGGCCGAAAGAATTATTAGGCTGCATAGACTTTGGGAAGTATATTTATTTCAAGTGGGATTTTCTAAAAATAGAATACATGTTTTTGCCGAAGAAATAGAACATGTTTTAACCGAAGAGATGGAAAGTTATTTGATGAAAAAGCTTAACAATCCTACTCATTGTCCGCATAAGCAAAAAATACCACCAAAAGATGAGGGGGGATATGTTCTTTCTTGATTTTTTTTCCGAAGAGGAAGTCTTGCAGTTTTTCCTTTTAACTTGCTTTTCCATTAGTTTTTCTTTGATTGGCTCTTTTTTATATTTAAAGAAAAAATCATCTACAGCTTTTTTCTTTAAATAGTGGAGCGTATGTTTTAGTAGCAATTGTTACCTCTTTTATTACCATTTTTTGTATAGAGGGTTTAAAAAAATTTACCCTTTTAAAAAATGATGCAAGTACTGCATATGTGTTTTCTACCCTTTTTTCAATAGGGGTAATATTGATTACTTTGTTTACAAAGTCCGCTCATATAGGGGTTGATGTGATCATGGGAGATTTAGATCTTATCCATAGAGATGATTTATTTTTAAGCTGTACTATACTAATATTGGTAAGCAGCTTTGTAGCTTTATTTTTTAAAGATCTTATCGCTTTATCTTTTGATAGCACTCTTTTTCATTTTAATTTTAAAAAGGGGGCTTTTATCCAACTTGGATTTTTATTTTTAACAAGTCTTACTATTACTTGTGGCTTTAGATTTGTGGGAATAGCTCCTGTTCTTGGTTTAATTATTATCCCTGCAGTTTCCTCTTCATTATTTAGTAGGAGTGTAAAACAGCTCCTCTTTTTTTCTATTTATTCAAATATAGGTGTAAATATTTTAACAATACTATTTGTAAGATTTATCTATTTAAAATTTGGAATGGGACTTTCTTCTTCTGGGATGGTTGTGAGTTTACATGTTGCTTTACTTTTCCTTTTAATGATAAAAAAAACAAAAAGGGCAGTAATATGAAAAAAGTAGCAATAATTGGATCTACAGGTTATGTGGGGCAAAAAGCGCTTGATGTAATAGATCATTTTAAAGAGCAGTTACAAGTTTTTGCCCTTGTTTGCAAAACAAATGTTGAACTTTTAAAATCTCAAAGTATAAAATTTTCTCCAAAATATATTTTTATTGAGGAAAAATATCAAAAAGAATTTTCCAATGTTTTATCCATAGAGGAAATTGTTACCCACCAAGATGTAGATATAGTTTTATTTGCAATGGATGGGGTAGAGGCTATAAAGCCTGCTTTTTTATCTGCCCTTGCAGGAAAAGAAATAGCGCTTGCTAACAAAGAAATTTTAGCCTGCGCAGGGGAGTCTTTTATGAAACTTTGCAGAGAAAAAAATGTTACTATTTATCCGGTGGATAATGAGCATTCTGCAATTGAGCAGTGCCTTGCTGGAGAAAAAATAAAAGAGGTGGAAAAAGTTATTTTAACAGCATCTGGCGGCCCATTTTTTCAAGATTTTTTAGCAGAGAATTTTTTAGCAGAAAAAGCAGCTATTCATCCTACCTACAAATGTAGTAAAGTTACAGCTATAAACTGTTCTACTTTGATGAATAAAGGTTTAGAGATTATTGAAGCTAAGCATTTGTTTAATTTGGATGCAGATAAGATAGATGTGATTATTCATCCTCAAAGTATTGTGCAAAGTTTAATCTGTTTTAAAGATGGAGCAGTAAAAGCACTTTTTGGGGAGCCAGAAGTTACTCAACCTCTGCAGTACGCTTTTTTAAATAGGGAGCGAAAAAAAGGGTCTATACCTTTATTTGATTTTACAAAAAATAATCAATTAACTTTTTTCCCTAAAGATTTAGAAAGATTTCGGTGTTTAAAATTAGCTTTTTATGCCTTAAAAGAGGGGGGAGCAAAAGGAGCGTACTTAAATGCTGCAAATGAAGTATTAGTTGAACGTTTTTGCCAAGGTAGAGTAAGCTGGAAACAGATAGGGGAAAATTTAGAAGATTTAATGAATAAAAATGATATTTCTTCTGACGCATCGCTTGAATCTATTTTAGATACAGATAAAAATGCAAGAGCACATGCAAGAAGAATTTTAAATTAGGTAGAATATGAGTATAATAAGTATTATTTTTGCAATTTTAGGTTTAAGCTTTTTAATTTTTATTCATGAGCTTGGTCATTATTTTATGGCAAAAAGAGCTGGGATGAAAATAGAAGTTTTTAGTATTGGAATGGGAAAACCTATTTTTTCTTGGGTGCAAAATGGGGTAAAGTGGCAAATATGCTATCTAATTTTTGGTGGATATGTCCGTATTGCTGGAATGGAAGGGGAAAATGGTAAAGAGCCCTATGAAATAAAAGGGGGATTTTATAGTAAAAATCCTTTACAAAGATTACTTGTAGCTGGAGCTGGCCCTTTTGTAAATATTGTTTTTGCTCTATTTTTGTTTTCTGTTATTTATTTTATAGGCGGGCAGCAAAAACCTTTTTCTCAATATACAAAATTAATTGGTAAGGTGGACTCTTCTTCAAAAATATATGAGCAAGGGGTAAGAGCTGGGGATGAAATTATTTCAATAAATGGAAAACCTTATACTGGCTTTAAAGATATTTTAATTCAAGGGATGTTAAAAGACCAAAATACAGTGAAAATGGCCTTTAAACATAATGAAAATAACATTATCGTAGAAAATGTTAAACCTTATATTCCTAATAAAAATGCTACCTCTGGGATGTTTGCAAAAGATTGGAAAAGTTTAGGGGTAATTTCAAGTGCATCTTATGTAGTATCTAATGGATTTATAAAAGAGCAAGAGCCTTTTGCCCCTTTAAAAGATTCAGGAATAAAACAAGGGGATAGAGTTGTTTATGCCGATGGAGAAATTATTTATTCTATTTCTCAGCTTGCAGATGTTATAAATAAAGATATAGCTTTTTTAACAATTGATAGAGATGGGAAAAAAATGCACCTGCAAGTTCCAAGGGTACTTCTTGGAGATTTAAAATTAACCAATGAGCAAAAAGATGAATTTGCCGACTATAAAAGGGAGCTTGATTTAGATGGGGCACTTGCATCTACTTATTTTATCCCCTATCTTATAAGCGATGGACTCTACATAAAAGATCCAATTTTATTTATTGAAGATCAAAACCATGCTCAAGAAGAGGTGGTATTAAAAAAAGGGGATAAAATTTTAGCAGTAAATGGAGAAAATATTGCTACTAATGAAGATTTTTATAAAGCAATCACGAAAAGAAAATGTTTAATTATGGTTTCATCCTCCCCGATACAATCAGGTTCTGAAATAAATTGTGATAAGGAGTTTTTAACAAACCTTGATAAAAATGCAATTGCATTAATGGAAGATAAAATTGGAGAAGATTTATTAGCTTCTTTTAATGGATATAGATTTTTAAAACCTACAGCACCTGTTAGCTATGAATCTTATTTAAAACAGACAAACCCATCATCGTTAGAAAACATAAAAAAAGCTGAAGATGCCGATGCTTACTTAGAACTTTTAAAAAGAAACACTTTATTTTCAGGGCTTAGTTTAAAAGATGAAAATATCTCCTACAACCCAGGGCCATTTACCCAAGCAAAAGAAGTAATAAAAGATATATTTTTTAGCCTAAAAGCACTTTTTACAGGAACAATAAGCCCTAAACATATGTCAGGGCCTGTTGGTATGGTAAAACTTGTTCATGATGGAACAAAAAGCAGTGGTATAACAGGACTTTATTGGATTGCAATGATCTCTTTAAATTTAGGGTTTATGAACCTTTTACCAATCCCAGTGCTGGATGGTGGCCACATTTGCTTTACTTTATATGAAATGATTACGAAAAAGAGGATTAAAGCAAAAGCGATGCAAAAAATGATTTTGCCATTTGTTGCCCTTATTATAGCTTTTTTTGCCTACGTTACGTTTTACGATCTAATAAAAGTTTTTAGTTAAAAACTCACCTTACGCAAAAATA
>JBIKKN010000003.1:0-18078 GCA_044360335.1 Chlamydiia bacterium
AATCTCCCTTATAGAAAAACAGTTTGGAGCAGGATCTATCATGTCTCTTGGAAAAAAAGGGGCAGCTCATAATGCCGAGGTAATCAAAACAGGGGCGCTAACCCTTGATTTGGCTTTAGGGATAGGTGGCGTTCCTCGTGGTCGTATTGTAGAAATCTATGGACCTGAATCCTCTGGTAAATCTACTTTAGCAACTCATATTGTAGCAAACTGTCAAAAACAAGGGGGGGTTGCAGCTTATATTGATGCAGAACACGCCCTAGACCCAGCATATGCAAAAAGAATTGGCGTAAATATTGATGATCTTTTAATCTCCCAACCAGATTGTGGGGAAGATGCTTTAAATATTGCAGAAATGCTAGCTAGATCAGGAGCTGTAAATGTAATTGTTATTGATTCGGTTGCAGCCCTTGTTCCAAAAAGCGAACTTGCTGGAGAAATTGGAGATACTCACGTTGGATTACAAGCACGTCTTATGTCTCAAGCTTTAAGAAAGCTTACAGCAACTTTAGCAAACTCTAACACCCTTGCAATTTTCATCAATCAAATAAGGGAAAAAATTGGGATCATGTTTGGAAATCCTGAAACAACAACAGGTGGAAGAGCTTTAAAGTTTTACGCATCTATTAGGATGGATATAAGGAAGGCTGCAACTATTAAAGGGGCAGATAATTTAGATACAGGGATTCAAGTAAAAGTAAAAATTGTAAAAAATAAAATGGCTGCACCTTTTAGAACTGCTGAATTTGATATCATGTTTAACGAAGGGATCTCAAGAACTGGCTCTATTATTGATGTGGGTATAGAAAATGAAATAATAGAAAAAAAAGGGCCGTGGCTAGGGTATAACGGAAAAAGATTTCAAGGTAGAGAGGCTGCAAAAGCTGAACTTGCTAAAGATCCGGTTTTATTAGAGGAACTTGAAAATCTTATTATAAAAGCCCATGAGAAAAAGCTTGAAGCTTCTGCTTTGGGAAAAGGTAATTAATTAAAGCTTCAAACAATTCTTTTTTTAAGTCTAAACAATCGAGAGCCTGATAAAAGCTCTCGATTTCTTTTTCACACCTTTGCTTTGCTGCATTTTCTCCAAATGCATTAGCATAATTTATGTTTTGCTCCCCTACATCTTCTAAATCATCTCGAAGCTGGTAGGCAAAACCAATATGCTTAGATAGCTTTTCCACCAAAGCAAGCTTTTCTAAATCCCCTCCCCCAAAAATATAGCCCATAGTAAATGCACCTTGAAATAATGTACCTGTTTTTAAGTAGTGTAAGTTTTCAAAATCTTCTTCTGTTTGAGGCTTTACTTTAGCTAAGTCAAAATATTGCCCAAGGATTGTACCTTTAGGTCCTGCAAGTGATGCTGCTTTTCTTATAGCCAGACATGTGCGCTCTTTAGCATCAAATTGGCCACCTTTTTTACTATAATCTTTTCCATTTGCCTCAATTAAAGCAAACCCTTCGGTAAGTAAAGCAAAACTTGTAAGCACAGCTGTTGATTCTCCATACTTTTTATGTAAAGATGGCCTTCCCCTTCTAAAATCATCATTATCCATACACGGTAAATCATCGGCAATTAAAGTAGCTGTATGAAAAAATTCCACAGCAAGGGCACTGTTTTTTACGCTAAACCCTTTTCCAATAGACTCGGCAATAATATGAGCAAAAATAGGTCTTAATCTTTTCCCAAAAGAGCATAATGGATATTTAATAGCATCATAAAGCCCCTCTTTGCCAAAATTTTCTAAATAAGATTCAATATCCCTATCTATTTGCTTTTTTATGCAGCTAAGTTTAAAATATTCCATATATTTTTATGTAATGTGACCTTTTTGAGTAGTTAATGGAAGGATTTTAACCTTTTTGGATATAATAGTTCCAGGATTTAATACAGCCCCACATCCAATAGAGGCAAAGTCCCCTACCAAAGAACCAAATTTGCAAGCACAGCTTGTGCTCCAAGATTCACATTTTTTCCAATAACTGAGTCCCCTACATAGTTAAAATGAGCAGCTTTTGCCCCTTCAAAAAAAATAGAGCGAACTATTTCACTACAATGACCAATACAAACATTTGGAGCTAAAAATGTACCTGCTCTAATAGAAACATTGGTCCCTATTGTAACATTTTTTCCTAAATAACATGGCCCCTCTATTGTTGCCCCTTTTGCAATTTTTACCCCTTCTTCTATATATATAGAACTTTTGTTCAAGAAAAAAACCCCACTATATTTTTGGGAAAAAGGAATTTTATCCATAAAAAATTTTGCTATTAAATGCTCCCAAACTTCCCATGGAAAGGGGCATAAGTCAAAGTAATTAAAAAAGATACTTTCTTTATAAGCAAAAAGATGGGAAGAAATTGTTTGGTTAATTTTTGTATCCATATACATATTATCCACAAATAAAGAGAAAGAATATACTACATTTAAATTTTTCTTCTTCTTCAGGGGGTGTGGATTTGTTTATAAAGGGGAATTTTTCGAGGAGAAAAGTATGTTTATAAACTGAATATAGTTTGTATAAAACCGCTAGATTGTGAACAAAAGAAAAGTTATCATCCACTTACCAACAACTTATCAACAAGTTTCACACAATCGAAAAAAAAAGAGATCAAAATAATATAATTTATCAGAAACCTTACTGGCAGAGGGTTTAAAGAAATAAAATCAAGATTGACGAAAAAAAATAAAGGGTAAATACTTGAAATAAAGATGATATATAAACAAAAATGGCGCAATCTTTGAAAAAAATTTTAGAAAAGGAGAAGGTAAAGCCTTATTTTGTTAACCTTATGAATTTTTTAGAGGAAAAAAGAAAGCAAAAAACTATATATCCTTCAAAAAATCAGATATTTGATGCGTTTTTAGATATAAACTTAGAAGATGTAAAAGTTGTTATTTTAGGCCAAGATCCCTACCACACAAAAGGAAAAGCTTGTGGACTTGCATTTGCAGTAAATGCTGATCAAAAAGCACCCCCCTCGCTAAAAAATATTTACAAAGAGATGTTAAATGATTTGGGGAAAGAGCCAAAGGATTTAAAAGAGCTAAAAAAAGAGGGTGTTTTACTCTTAAATACTATTTTAACAGTAGAAGAAGGGTCCCCATTATCTCATAAAAATATTGGTTGGGAAAATTTTACAGATCAGGTATTAAAACTTTTATGGCAAAGTAATAAAAAAATTGTCTTTCTATTATGGGGAAATCACGCTAAAAGGAAAGAGAAGGAGCTTTTTCAGGGGGAAAGTGGGCATTTAGTTTTAAAAGCTTCTCACCCTTCCCCCCTATCGGCTAGATATTTTTTTGGTTGTAAACATTTTTCTAAGGCAAACGCCTTTTTAAAAAAGGAGAGAGGGGAAGTTGATTGGTCCAAAAGATAAAAGAAAAACTTTAGGTGCAATATTTGTAACTTTTGGCATTTCAACCCTTGCTGCAACAATCCTTTTTCCTATTCTTGGTCATTTATTTTTAGGAAAAGATGGCTCTTTTTTGATGGGAAATGGATCTGATCGTTTTAAAGGTATGCTTTTGGGCTTTTTTTTAGCTGCCTTCCCTTTAGCACAATTTTTTTTCGCCCCTATTATGGGGGATTACTCAGATAAAAAAGGAAGAAGGGGGGTCTTTTTATTTTCTGTTATTTTAGAGGCTATTGGCTATTTTATTTCTGCCCTTTCCATACAAATAACTTCCCTTTCCTTACTTTTTTTTGGTAGAATTTTAATAGGAATAGCAGCTGCTAATACCTCTATTTGCCTTGCAACTATCGTAGATGTAAGTTCAAATGAAAGCGAAAAAATTAAGTATTTTGCAATAGGTTCTGCTTTAATTGGGGCAATGTTTGTTTTAGGACCATTTATTGGGGGAAGATTTAGCTCTATTTTTACAAATCCAAAGCTAGTTTTTTCAATGCCTATGTGGATTGGGGCTTTATTTGCATTGTTTAACTATTTTGTTTTACTATTTTTCTTTAAAGAAACAACCAAAGATATTTGCCCCCATCCATTTGATATTCTTGGAGCTTACCATAATATTCAAATGGCTTTTAAACTTCCCTCTTTAAAAGATTTATTCTTGATATATTTTTTCTTTTTATTTTCCTGGAATATGATATATCAATTTTTACCGGCGTTTTTGGTGCAAGATTTTCATCTTTTGCCAAAGCAAATAGGGGATATTGGGGCTTGTTTTGGCATAATATGGATAGGTGGGACTATTTTTATGCAAAAGCTTGCAAAGCATTTTAAATGGTTATATCAGCTGCTTTTTTTTTCCTTAGTTGGAATGTCAGCTATAGCAATGGTACTTGCATTTTCTGAAAAAATTAATTACTTTATATTTTTTATTAGTATGTTGATTTTTGTTTGTGGGGGGATCTATCCAATACTTACTGCTGCAATTTCTAAAGCTTCAAAGCAGGGGATTCAGGGTAAGGTTTTAGCTTTAAGTCAGTCAATACAATCTTTTTCTATGCTTTTATCTCCATTTATAGGGGGATTTTTTTTAAATAAAAATGGAGCAATACCCTATTTTTTAACTGCAATATCAGCTTTAGTTGCCTCTGCAATATTAATTCGAACTGGAAAAAATGCATTTTGTTTTTTAGAAAATGAAGTGTAAAGCTGTTTTACAAATATAAAATAGGCTACATTTTTTTCAATTTTTAAGAAAAAAAGCAATATTTGAAAAAAAAAATTCTAAAGAAGATTTTTTTTAAAACCCAGACCCAGAAAGGATTTTAGCCAAGTAAAAAATTTTTTAAAATATAAGATTTTAAAGAACTTGCAAATAAATGAAACCTTTTCTCGACAAAAGCTAGGCAGTATGTATATAATATCATTTTTTTATTATATTAACAATTTGGCGAATACATATTAAACAAAGGAGCGCTACAATTGGAAAAAACGCCGCTTATTATTAGTTTTTTCACAAAAGACAGTTTGTATCAGGAACAATCTAAAAAACTTATTAGATCTTGTGAGGATCTAGGGTTAGATCATGATATTTGTGAAATAGAGGGGAAAAATTCATGGAATGAAAATTGCTGCTATAAGGCAGAGTTTATCCTTGAAAAATTAAAAGAGCACCAAAGATCTGTTATTTGGACAGATATTGATAGTATTATTTTAAATCCTCCTAAAATATTACTTGAATGTAAAGCAGACTGCGCTTTACGCGTAAATGATCATGTTGCAGAAAATGATCCTTTAAAAATATTAAGTTCTACAATGTTTTTTGCAAACACACCATCTGCGGTGAAGCTTTTAACTTTTTGGAAAAAAGAGTGCCAAAGGCAACTAGCGAAAAATCCTTCTACCCTTGATCAGGTATGCTTAAGGAAGGTTGTGCTTCACTATCCAACAATTGTAGAAATGAAGAGGATACCATCAATATATTTAAGGTCTATAGAAACCGAGGGTGAAAAAGATTTATCTTCTGATGTTATTGTGTATCTTCAAGAGTCAAAAGAGGTTTGTAAAGTATAATTTTATTATTCCCTCTTCTGACAAAAAGTTTCTTGCAACCATAAAAAAAATATGAGATAAGAGAAAAGATCATTTACAGATCATATGTCAGAGGTGTTTTGATGAAATTATCAGAAAAAATAAAAAAATCTATTGCAGGAAAACAAAGAAGTGAAGAATCTCTAGATAACTTAGTTAAGTCAGAGAAATTACTTATAGGTTCAGAGGATGTTTTTTTATCAGCAGAAGAAATAAGCTCTTTAAAAGAGCTTTTGTTAGATAATCAATCACATTCCTCTAACCTTAATGCAGATTGTGCAACCCTTATAAATATTACAGGTGAGATAAAGTCTATCAATCATCAATCTGTTTTATTGCATGGGGAGAAAATCAAAGCAGCAAAGGAGTTATTTCAATCTTATGGAGATTTTGCCTTTTCTTTGTGGTTAAAGCAAGTATATGGCAACAGACAAACTCCCTATAATTTTTTAAAATACTACCTTTTTTATACTTGTTTAGAAAAAAGGCTCCAAGAAAAAGTTCTTTCTATGCCCAAGCAGATTGTTTATTCCATCGCTTCTAGAAATTGCAGTGATGAGGATAAAATGAAAGTAGTGGACACTTATGATGGGGAATCAAAAGATACCTATTTAAAGGCAATACGAAAGGCATTTCCATTAGATACAAAAGATAGGCGACAAAAAAGAAAAACAACTACAGCAAGTCGAATTATAAGCTTAATAGATGCAGCTTCTGAGGAATTAGAAAGAAACAAAAAAACCTATTCTTTAGAAGAGCTTTTAAAAATTGATCTACATTTAAAATCATTTTCTAAAAAAATCTGGGAAGATTAACTTTTGTTTTTTCTGATCGTTTTTAATGACTCTATAAAATCGTTTAAAAGTACATTTTCCTCTGTTTGATTGCTATCTCTATCTCTTATAGAAAATGTCGAAGTTTCTGTTTCTTTATCTCCAATTATTACCATTTTATTGATTTGCTCCATTTGAGCTAAGCGAACCTTTTTACTAATGGAGTCATCATTTTTATTAATACTTACCCTAAACCCCTCTTCCTTTAATTTTTGAGCAATCTGCTCAGAAAATGGTATGTGTCTATCTGCAACAGTTAGTAAAGTTACTTGAACAGGGGAGAGCCAAAGCGGGAATCTTCCTTTATAATGTTCTATCAATATAGCAAAAAACCGTTCAATGGAACCAAATAAAGCTCTATGAATCATAATAGGTCTAACATCTTCACTATTTTCGTCTGTATATTTAAGCTCAAATCTTTCAGGAAGGGACATATCTAATTGAATGGTTCCACATTGCCATGTTCTTGCCAAAGCATCTTTAACATGGATATCAATTTTTGGGCCGTAAAAAGCTCCATCCCCTTCATTGACAACAAATCCTTTGCCCCAAATTTCAAGCGCTTGTTTTAAGGCTTTGGTAGAAAGATCCCAATCTTCATCTGTGCCAATAGTTTTAGATTTTGGGCGAGTGGATAGTTCTAAATGATATTGCAAGCCAAAAGCATTATATAATCTATCTGTAAGGTCTAAAACTCCTAAAATTTCATTTTTGATCTGATCTTTGCGCATAAAAATATGGGCATCGTCTTGGTGAAAAGAGCGAACCCTTAAAAGCCCAGATAAAGATCCAGATAATTCGTGGCGATGAACATTTCCAATTTCTCCAACCCTTAATGGTAGATCTCTGTAGCTATGTCTTTTTGATTTAAAATAGACCATACAACCTGGGCAGTTCATAGGCTTAATAGCATAAGTTCCTTTATCAATTTCCGATAGGTACATATTTTCTTTGTAGTTTGCAAAATGCCCAGAAAGCTCCCAAAGCTCGCTGTTCATCATCGCCGGGGTTTTAATTTCTACATAGTTATCTTTTGTATGTAACTGTCTCCAAAATCCAAGGAGTTCATTCCATATTACCATACCATTTGGTTCAATAATTGGCATACCAGGGGCAAACTCAGAAAAGGAAAAAAGAGAAAGCTTAGTTCCAAGAACTCTATGATCACGATTTTTTGCCTCTTCTAAAAAGGTTAAATGGTTTTGTAAAAGCTCTTTAGATGGGAAAGATATCCCATAAATTCTAGTTAAAGACTCCCTTTGATTATCCCCCCTCCAATATGCAGCTGAGCTTTTTAAAATTTTAAAAGCTTTAATTTTTCCAATTTTTTCTAAATGCGGCCCCCTACATAGGTCAAAAAATTCTCCCTGCCGGTAGGCGGTAATTGGAGAATCTTCAGGGAGTAATGTGATAATTTCTTTTTTAAAGATATTATCTTTAAAAGCCTCTAAAGCATCCTTTTTATTTTTAAAAGTCACTTTTTCTACAGAAAAGTTTTCTTTTAAAATGTTTTTAACTTCATTTTCTATTGCTTTAAAGTCATCACCAGAAACATTAAGGTTTGCAAAATCGTAATAAAATCCCCCATCTATTACTGGTCCTATCGTAGGTTTTGCAGCAGGAAAAAGTCTTAAAACAGCTTGAGCAAGTACATGGGCAGAAGTATGCCAAAATACATTTTTTCCCTCTTTTTGATCAAAGTTTAGAATTTCAATTTCATCATTTGGCTCTATATTAGAGCTTAAATCTCTAACTTCTCCATTAATTAGAATACAAAGCCCTTTTTCTGGGTCTGTAATTTTTAAATCCGAGATAAGCTTTGAGCCTGTTGTTTGCTTTTCTACTTGTATTTTATTTTGATTGTATGAAATTGTCATAGTAGTACTATTTGGTGGTAAGTTATGATTGAAACTATATTAGCACAAGAAAAGCTCCTTGGCAAGTTTACAGATGCATCTTTACATCAAATGGTAACTATTTGCTTTAGAGTGGAAAAAATTTTAAAGTATTGCCAGGATGAAAAAAGCTTAAAATTTTTATTAGAAAACCCACTTCCCCCAATACCAGGGTTGCTTGGAGAGGCATTTTACAAACATTTACAAACTTTGCTTAAATTTTTTTTAGAAAATGAGGAGTTTAAAATATTGTGTAAAAAATTAAATCCAAAAGGGGAGGAAAATAAACTTATATTGGATCTAAAAAAAGCGCTTTTGATCCCTTTAAGGCAAACCGTGGGAAGTTGTTTTGCTACAGCTTCTTTGATCTATTTACAAAAAACAGACCCTCTTTTTTTAGCAAACGATTTGTCAAAAGTGGTAGTTAAAAAATTTCTTTTAAGAAATATAGGTGGGCAAGAGTTAAAAATACCCCTTTGTCCAAAAACCGGAGAGATAGAAATTTTAAATTATCCCTTTGCAAGTTCTTTGATGAAATCTTATGAGTTTACTACTGCAGGGCTTTGTGATTATCAAGTGGGATTTTCTAAGTGGAATTTCCATGTAGCCTTGGGGCTTGATTATGAGGCAAATGGAGGAATAGGAAAAATAATTTATGATATTTTGGATAAAAAGTTAAAAATTTCTAATGAAAAATTACAGCAGTGGAAAGAAGATATTGACTATTTAGAAAAGGGTTTGGATATAGATGATGCAGCTTTTAGATCTGCAAATACCTTTGATCGAATGAATAGTATTAAACGGGGGGCAATGGCAAAAAACATGAACCTTAACCGTTTGATAGATGAGTACGAAAGGGAGGCAAAATTTACAAATAAAATAGCGTCGCTATATAAATTCTTTGTAGATCAATATTTGCTATTATTTCCCCACTATTTTCAAGAGCTTTATGATCCAGAAATTTTTGGAGAGGGAGATATAATGGAGGATAGGCCTGCCGGCTTTAGACTTGTTTATAAACATGGAAGGTTAGATTCAAAAACTTGGGATTATATAACTTCCGATGGTGAGTATATTCAAGCTATTAAAGATTTTATTCTCTCAACAGAACAAATTTTAATAGGGTTGAAAAAAGCAGATGGGCTGGAAAAAGAGATAGAAAAAATTATTACCGAAATTGTGTATGCATTAGATGAGAAAGATTTTCTCGATGAGCAAAAGCAAAGGATAAACTCGATGCATAGTAAGCACCTTCAAGAAGAAAAAAATACTCTTCCATATGCCTATATCGCTGGTGGAAATTTTGAATCTTATATAAACACCTATCTTTGTAAAATAAATCCTGTGGAAAAAGAAGATATTTCTGCTGAAAATCCTTTGGATCTTCTCTACCACTTGATTGAATTTTTTAAAGATTCTAATAAAATTAATAGAAGTGCTTATCAAAATGATCAATTTGCACCTTTAATGGTTGTAAATCAAACACATGCATTTAATCTTTTGCCAGGTCAATCTAAATTTAAAGATGCATGGATGAGTTCATCAAATACTTATACCTATATAAGAGATATTCTTATGAAGGAAACCTTGCCTATTATTTTTGCAGATACAAATTGGGGAGCTAAATATTTAGCTTTTTTACCAAATGAGAAAAAAGATAATTTTAATTTGTATTTATATGATGGTTTTAATTTATCCCTTTTTACTAATTGGGACCACTTTTTTAAAAAAGGGGCAAATTGGAATATTTATCTTAATATATAGAATATTTTTTACTTCCTATATAACTGTTAATATGTAATAATTATAACATAATAATAAAAGGAGGATAATAATATGATTAGTGCAATTTATAATGAGGCACCAAGTGCTACAATTTTGTTCGGTGGGTTAATAACTTCGGGAGCAATGTACACTGTTGAAGTACTAGCGCAAGAAAATACAAACCATGAGCTCTCAAAGCTTGTGCTTGTTGTAGCAGGAACAATGTTTGCATTTATGTTTCCAACTTATGGTTGGGATAAAGCATAAATTTTTTTAAAAAGGTTAGAAGAATTTTTCTTCTTATTTTTAATAAGAGATATTAAAGTTTCAAAGCATCCATAAATATGGATGCTTTTTTTTGCCCGAGTAACTGCAGTAAAAAGTAACTCTTTTGAAAAGCAGGTAGCCTCTTTTGGTAATAGGATAGATACATGATCGAATTCACTGCCTTGGCTTTTGTGGATGGAAAGGGCAAAAGCTTTTTCATAAGGGGGAAGCATAAGGGTAGGAAGAACAATATTTTTTTCAGCAAAGGTAGCTATTTGTCCTTTTATAAATCCAATATCACCATTTGTAAGTTTTGTGATTGGGTCATTTTTTGTGATAAGGATGGGGATAGATTGATCTTTTTGAGGATAAATTTTTTCATTTAAACTTAAAGAACCATAAGGGCCTTTGCGAAAGGGTGTAAGAAGAATATGCCCATCAGTATTTATTTTTGGATGAAAAGATGTAATGGGGGATAAAGTAATTTCATTATCTTCTTCAAGTATATTTTTTATTTCTTCCTCATCTTCTTTTATTATGGCATCTGCAAATGCAAGAATTGCCTTTTTATCTGATCTCATAGAATCGTTAAGACTTACATTTTTTAAAATAGGAAGAGTTGTAAAATCGTAAAAGATAGAGGCACCAGAAACAGGGGGGAGCTGGTTTGGGTCTCCTACAAAAATTACTTGTGTAAAGTCAAGAAGGGAGGATAAAAGAAGGTGGAAGAGTTTTGGAGAGATCATTGAACACTCATCTACAATTAAAAGATCAGCAATGATATAGGTTTTTTTTTCCTTTATTTCAAAAGAGTCTTTGATTTCTAAAAGCTTGTGAAGGGTTAAAGATTCTTCTAAAGATTCACAAAGAGCAGAAAGAGCTTTACCAGTTGGAGCAGTACATATAATTTTTTTCTCAGGATAGATTGCTTTATATGCTTTAATCATCTGTTTTGCTGTAAAAGATTTTCCAGACCCCGGCCCCCCTGTTAAAAGGAAAAAGGGGGAAGTATTTAGTAGCTCAAAAGCTTTTTTTTGCATGGGATTTAAATTGGGAGGGGGAAGGATCTTTTGATCGTAAAGGGGGAGCTTTGATCTATCAAACAGATAAGTTGCAATTTCCTTTTCGTAGAAATAGTTTCTCTTTAAATAGTAGCAATTATCATCAACAATGATAGGGGAGTCCTCTTGATTTAAAATAAGATCAATACAATTATCTAAATTTTCTCTTTCAAGGAATAAATGCCCCTCCCTAGAGGCTTTCATAAGCTCTTTACAAAAGGAAAACAGGGGGTGATCTTCCCTTTTTAATAGATGGAGGGCAAATAAATTATCAATGTTTGAAAATTCTATATCAGACATATTATCTCTTTATCCTCCATTACATTTTTTGGTAAATATATAATACCTTCTCTTCCCCCACGAATAAAGATATAAAAAGCGCCACCGGCATTTTTTTCAAAAGATAGATTTTTTTGTGTTAAAAAAGCTTTTAAAGCCCTTGAATAAATTGCTGCTTGTTTATTGTAATTATTATCTTCAAGAGTTTTTTCTAATTTTTCTTTGGAAAAATTTTCTAAATGATTGCACTTCCAGTCAATAATATAAAAACGATCTTGATAAAAGACAATTAGATCACAAAACCCCTTCATCCTAGCATCTATCCCTTCCATATTATAGGAAAAAAGAGTTTCTCCCCACATATGCTCTGGGGGGATACTTTCTAAAGTAAAGGATCCAAATAAGCTTATTAATGGGGATTTAAATGCCTCTTCTAATTTTTCAAAAACAATTTCCTCATAATTTTCAAGGGGGGTATGAGCAAAAGATTTTTCTAGAATAGGAAGTATTTTTTGTTTGTTAAAAGGGCGGTAAAGCCCCTCTTCTATAATTTTTTCCAAAAATAGATGTATTTGACTACCAACTTTTGATCCATAGGGAAAACTTGCTGGTTTTTCTATAGGAATGTGCCCCTTTTTTTCAAAAGGTAAGGAAGAAAAACTGTAGCTTAAGTGCATTTGTTTGTAAGATGGCAAAGGCTCTGGGGGAAATAAAGAAGTTAAAGCTTCTTCCTCTTTAAAGCCCGTACAGCAGCTAGGGCTTAAAATTTTTGTGGGAACAAAGCTGTTTTCTACAATAGTTTCATAAGTTAATTCCCCCGCTGCTTTATATAATTTAGAATAATCAAGAAACGGGCGATTTACACGTGAGAAGAAAAGCTCAATTGGTGAAGCACACCCTTTTTGAAGGGGAAAAATTTCGCCGAAAAAAGTTCCAAAAACGAAAAGATTATTTTTAGCTCTTGTGAGGGTAACATATAAAAGACGCATTTTTTCTTTGTCAGCAAGTATACATTCCCCTTCTGTTTTAAAAGATAAATCCATCCTGCTATAAAGAGAAAGGGCAAACACTGTATCAAATTCTAAACCTTTACTTAAGTGGGATGTCATAATTGTAACACTTTTTTTGTCTGTGCCTGTATTTTTTTTTAAAAAAGTAAATAGATCAGGATTTAATTTTTGTATTTCACTTATATAATTTTTCGGATCTTTATCAAAATTTGAGAGAAATAAGGAAAAAATTTGGATCATTGTAAGGTAAAGATCTTCTTTTTTACATAAAATTTCCCCAAGAGAATATGGACCAAAAATTTTTGTTTCCATTAGAGCAAAAAGATAGGATGGTAGATCCTTTTCTAAGATATTTTTAAGAATAGTAAAATCTATGGAGAGTTTTTGTAAAATAGGGTTGGATAGATCTTCTTTTAAAAGGTCAGATGGCACATTAAAAATAGAAAAAGTAAGGAGTTTTTTTATAAGAGACTCTGATCTTGGATTGTAGGTTAAAAAAAGTAGAGTTTCAAACAAGGAGAATAAGGAAGAATCTAGAAGGGATGCAGAAATATTAGCTTTTACCGGAATTTTTTTTCCTTGCAAATAAATAGAAAGGCTAAGCCCTTGATAGCGATCTTTTACTAAAATTGCTATATTGTTTAAATCAGTATCAAGTTGTTTTATTTTATTTACGATAAAAGGGAAAAAGTAGAGGTTTTCTATTTCAGCTATGCTCCCTAGCATACTTTTTTTCTTTTGAGCAGGGGCAAAAAGAAACTCAATAGCTCCTTTTTCTTCCTTATTTTTACCACTTTTTACCTGATTATATCTTAAATTTAAGGAGTTTTCTTCAAAAGATAAAAACCCTGGGGTGGTTTTTTCACAAAATAGCTTGTTTAAGCCCTCTATTATTTGGTGGTTAGATCTAAAATTAGTACTTAAAAAATAGCAGGAGGGGAATAATTCTTTAGCCTTTAAATAAGTAGGAAGATCTGCCCCACGGAAGGCATAAATAGATTGTTTAGGATCACCAACGGTACAAAAAAATTTGGAACAATCGAAAAATAGGCTACTTAATATCTCCCATTGGATAGGGTCTGTGTCTTGAAATTCATCGATGATACAAACAGAATATAATTTTTGTATATTAGATTTAAAGGCAGGCTTATTTAATGATTCTTTCATAGAAATAAGGATACTATCTGGACTTTTGATAGACATTTTTTCAAGGCGACTTTTTGCTTGAGCGGCAATATGAGAAATAGGATGGTTTGGGTCCTTTGCAATAAGAAAAATGGGGAGCAATGTTTTAAAAAGAGCAATGATTTTAAAATCTTTAGAGAGTTTTTTCCCTTTTTTTAAATTGCTTTCTTGTAACAGTTCAATAATACAAGGGCTAGCAAGGATAAGAAAATCTAGATCTTTTCTAACCAAAGCTTTTAATTGCTCAAAAAGATGGGGGTGTATTTGATTTGCTTGGTTAGTTGTTTGTTTGAATAAACTTGCAATAGATAAAAATTCTTCTTCAAGAGTTTGATATTCTATCTCTTCATAGTGAGAAAAAAATGCAGCTTTAATTTCCCCCCACTTAGGAGGAGTTTGTATATTTTTTTCATTTTCCATGATTTTTGTAACATTTTTAGTAAAAGAAGAAAGAGATCTTCTGTTTTTATCCATCATTTTTATACATTGGGAAACAGAAATTGTATCTTCAGAATTTTGTACCCTTAGAGTGTCTAAAATAGCGGTAAGTACAATATCTTTTTGCTTTTGATCTTCAAAATGGAGAAGATCAAAGGGGATAGCTGCTTCAAAAGCAAAACAAGAAAGCATTTGAAAGGCAAATCCATGAATAGTGTAAACAGGCATTTGTGTATATAGTGCACATGCATTTTCTATTAGTAGCATCGCCTCTTTTTTATCTTCTATCTGGGATAAATAGTTAAAGGTAATTTTTTCCCCTTCAATTTGATCTTTGATAGCGAGCAAAGAGTGATGAATCCTTTGTTTTAGATCATTTGCTCCAGCTTTTGTAAATGTTACTACTAAAATTTCTGTGATGGGGGTTTTATTTAACAAAAGGCGTAAAACCATATGTTCTATCGCAAATGTTTTTCCAGTACCTGCCGAAGCTTCAATAAAAAGTTTACCAGAAATTGGGCTTTTTGGATCAAGAACATCATACTCTTGCATTTTGATCCCCCTTTAATACAGATGAAAGAGCAATTAGTTCTTCTTCAAAATGGGAATAATCTGCCGTTTGACCTTTTTCAAGGTATGGATCCTTAAACTTAGCAAGAAGTTTTTCTTTAAGGGAGGAGAAGATAAAACTATTTTTATCCAAGTATTCATCAATTGCCTCTGGAACCAAGGGGGAGATGTTTTCTAGGGCTTTTTCATAATAAGAAAGCAGAGGGATAAGTAGGGGCTTTAGCTTTTCTTTATCAAAATATTCAATTTCTCCTGCAACTATGTAGTAAATATTTGTAGCAATATCAGAGTTAAGGTGGGAAAGTAAGATTAAATAAGGGAGAAATTTCCATTTTTCTGATGGAGAGGGTTTTTTTAAACAAACAAGCCCTTTTTCGGTAAGATTTAAAAGTTCCCCTTTAATGGTATAATTTTTATTAAAAGCATTAATAGTAATTGCAGGGAAAAAAGTTACCAAATCCTTTTGAAAGGATTTTTTTATATGAGGATCTAAAATAAAGGAAAAATAAGGATTTATTTTCCCAAAGTGGAGCTTATAAAGCTCCTTTTCCAAGAAAATTTCATCGGAAAGCTCTTTTGTCGCAGCTTTTTCAAAAATTCCACCGGGGAGTTTGTTTATGCTCATAAGTTCTTTAAAACATGGTGTTTGTTCTTTAACTTTCATCCTTTTGATAATAGCTTTATCTAAGTAGGATAAGATAAATTCACTATCGTCAAAAACAGTTGGGGAAAAATTTTTATTTTCATAAAGATTTGCAGAAAAGTTATAGAAAAACTGGGAAGGAGATTTTGTTAAAGTATGTAATTGTTTGCATGTAATAGTTTTGTTTTTTTCCTCCTCTTTGGTTTCTTTTTCGAAAGAAAAGGGGGGAGAAAATGGCTCTTTAGAAGAAATATAAAGGTTGTAATTTTTTTCTAGCACATGGTTTTTTGTGAAATATTTTAATGAATATGGGATAAAGGGATGCTCAAAAGGTTTTTTAAGACAAAGAGCGTGGCGCATTTCTTCTATTAGAGGGGAAAGATTTCTTTCTCTTCCATCTAAGGGGCTATTTGAAGTGTAGCTAAAAGATATGGATGTGCTACAAGAGGTTATTGCTTTTAAAAGGTAGTATCTAGCTTTTTTACAGTGAGAGGGTTTTATATCGTAATTAGGATAAGAGATAAGCTCATTTAAAGATCTAATAGTTTCTTTTTTAGGGAAACTTTCTTCATCTAGACCGATAAAGAAAAGTACTTTAGAAATCGGTGGGGAATTTTCAATAGAGGAAAAAGTAAGAAAGGGTTTAGAGTAAGTTTTTTCTATTGCACCTTTTGCAAAAAATATTTCTGAATAGATCCTTTTAAAGCTTTGGAATGAATATAAAAAGTCTGAATGTTTTGAAAGGGTACTTATTTTTTTAAGTTCTTTAAAGAAAAACTCCCCCTCCTCCTCTATAGTTAGATATTTATTCGATAAATCCATTGTTTTATCTATCCAATCCCTAAGGGTTTTTTTCTCCTCTTTAAAAAAGAAGGTATCCCTATAAAGGCTTTTAACTAAAAAAATAATATCACCAATACTTTCTGCTATTGAAAACTCAATAGGAGAATCTTTGCAAGTAAGAAGATCAAGAATATGGGAAAATCCTTTTTCAAATAAACCAAATGGGTGAGCAGAGCTGTTTTCTAGGGCATACTCTTTACTTTTGCTATCAAAACCCCAGCGTATACCTGTATGGAGGATAATTTTTTCTAAAATATCTATCTCTTCTTTGTCAATTTGGGATTTTTTTTGGAAAAAGGGGGATTTAAAAAGCTTTATTACCTCATCTTTTTCAAAACGGCTGTCTATAAGAGAAAAAAGCTGATAGATAGCATTTAAAGATTCGCTATGACGGATTTTTTTTAAATTGGAAATAGTATAGGCAAAGGGGAAATTATTGTTTGCAAAATGGTAGGCAATAAATGGAAAGTATATATCTATATCTGGAGCAAGAATTACAATATCTTTTGGGTTCAAGTGAGGATGATTTTTTAGTGTAGTTAAAATATTGGATAAAACAACTTCTATTTCTCGAAAAAGGGATGGGCATTTATGTAAAGTTAAACTACCATCTTCAAAAGGGGGACAAACCGGTTTAACTTGATAAAGGATAGATTTTTGTACATAGGTTAAATCAGATGTCATTTCTATATCGACATAGTCATCTTCGTAATTTTGTTCAAGAAGGTAGTTGTAAAGTGGTTTTGCTGCATCGGAAAAATGAGAAAGTAGAGGGTGGGACTGTTTGGAAAAATTTAATAAATCTAAACGTTGCTCTAAACAAACCCCTTTTTTTTGCAATATTTTATCCAAATAGGCACCTTTTTTTCTAGAAATCAAATCTCCCCAAAATAGAGGGGAGGGGGATAAAAAATAAAAGTAAAAAGAAAAATGGCTGGATAATTTTTCCATACATTCAAGATAAAGGGGGGGGATTTGATCTACCCCAAACAAATGTAGAGTAATAGGAAAAGGGGGCGGAGGGATATTTTCTATTGCTTTTGTAATGCACGTCCATTTTTTTGATACTTGCTCAAAAAGTGTTTGTTGCCAGCCCCCTTTTTCTAGCCATTTTGGGAGAGCATTTTTTCCATAAAGCATGTATTCTAAAAAAACATGGCTAAGATTGGAACTTAAAGAGATAATTTTTTCTAATTTTCCATCTATATATTCTTTTAATAGATTTGCATTTGTATCATTTGAGTTTATTAAACAAGTTATCTTTTCTTCTAAAAAAAACATAAGCTCATAATGGGAAGGAAATAGCAGATCCTTTTGATAACAAATTTTTAAAGAAAGATGAATAAATTGTTGGATAGTTATAAATCGAATACCAAATACAGATAAATTTTTATCAAGTAGAGATTGAATAAAATAATCTTTTCCTTCATTAGAAGGATAGGCAAGGTAGGTTTTAGTAGAGGGCGTTTGCTTTAAAATATTTCCTATGCACTTTTCCTCTAAATTTTTAAAGGAATTACTAGCATAAGATTGAAATGGCCTCTTGAAAAAATTTGTCATAGTAGGTTAGAATTAGATTAATATTCATTTTGAAAATCTCAAAGCAATTATTATGGAAAAAACTCTTTCTGGCAAGTATTCAAAAATTAAAAGGCGCTATGGGGAAGTTAGAAAAAAAAGAGCGATTAGTTTTTTAAATATTGCGCAGTTTACCGCTGCTTTTAATGATAATCTATTTAAATTTTTGACAATCTTTTTATTGATTGATTTAAAAGGTGTAGAAAGCTC
>JBIKKN010000031.1:0-7861 GCA_044360335.1 Chlamydiia bacterium
TTTGTGATACCATTTTTACTTTTTTCTAATATTGCAGGGGCAATTGCTGATAAAGTGAGCAAGCAAAAAATCATTGTATGGATGAAGGCTTTAGAAGTTGCGATTATATTTTTAGCATTTTATGTGTATGCATATCAAATAGTTTGGGGATGTTACTTTTGCGTGTTTTTACTCTCTTTACAAAGCGCTATTATGAGCCCTCCAAAATATAGTATTATTTCTGAACTTGTAGATAAAGATCAGATACCAAAGGCCAATAGTTACATAACAAGTTATACCTATATAGCTATTATTTTAGGGACATTTATGGCATCTTTCCTAACTCAAGTTACAGGAAAAAATTTCTTAATTTGTTTAACTGTTTGTCTTTTAGCTGCCCTTATTGGTTTTATAGCGAGTTTAAATATCCCATTAACCAAAGCTGTTGGAGAAAAAATAATTGCTAAAAGAGCCCCTTTTTCTCAATTAAAAGAGACCCTTTCTATTTGTAAAAAAACTCCAAAACTTTTAATGGTAGTAATTGGCTCGGCATTTTTTTTATTTATTGGGGCTTTTACTCAATTGAACCTTATTCCTTTTGCTATTATTTCTTTAAAAATGACAGAGGTTGGAGGTGGCTATCTTTTTCTTGCAACTTCTATGGGGATTGCAGTTGGGTCTATAGTATCTGGAAAATTATGTAAAAAAGGGGTAAACCTTGGGGTTTCCTCCCTTGCAATGTTGGGGATGGCAATTTTAGTTTTTATGTTGCCTATCACGGTTTCTGTTTTAAAAATTGTGATAATTTTAGGTGGTATTGGCTTTTTTGGGGGTCTTTACCAAATTCCATTAGAGTCTTATATGCAAACTTTTTGTGCATCTGAACAAAGGGGAAAAGTTGTTGCAGCCTCCAATTTCTTAAGTTTTTGTGGAGTTTTACTTGCGCCACTTTCGATGGCATTATTTGAAAAGGGTTTTGGATTAACCCCATCTAGTGGCTTTTTAATATTAGGTTTTGTGCTAGTGGGAGCAAGTCTTTTTTTTCTAAAAAGTTTGCTACTTCCTTCTGTAAATTTGCTATCTAAAGGGATGTTACATAAATTTTATGATATATATTATCAAGATTTTCCATTTTCTAAAAAGTATGAGGAACAAAGAGTTGCAATCTTTATTAAAGGGATGAAAAAGCGTTTTGTTTTTTTACTTTTGGGGGAAACTTCTCATGCTCATATTTTTATTATTAGAAAAAAAGCTAAAAAAATAGATCGTTTTTTATCTTGGATTCATGAAGTTGATGCCCTTTCTTTGGAAGATGGCTTTAGTGCAAATGATGTTAGAGAAAAATTAAGCGGCCTTTTAACCAAAGTAAGACCTATTTTTATTTTGGAAAAAAATGTAGAGCTTAAAGATGTGGATTGTTTTATGCAAAGTTTAAAAAATGAGTACCATTATCATGTAAGAGCAATGGATCTAGTAAATAGAACCCATTTTAAACCTTGTGTAGAGCATATTTTTCAAAAAACAGCCCTTGTGTTCTCTTTTAAGTATATTACAAATAAAGCCCCTATTAAAGGTAAAAAAGAGCAAACTTCCATTGTTTAAAGAAGGCTATTTAATAGTAGCGCAATAAAGAGATGGGGTGCTTTTTTCTAAAGTGTTAGGATTGATGTAGGAAGGGGTATAATTATCTTTTGTAGTGGAATAAAATAAAGGTCTATTTTTGGTATCTTCTTTAAAGATTTCAAGGTATTGGGTTGTAAACATAAAGACCTCAATTTATTTAACTATAATTATATCATATTTATTTTTTTAATTCAATCTTGATCTTTTTTAATTTTTTTCTTTAGATAAAACGCCCTTTAGGCTACACTTTTTCCTTATGCACTGGTAGCTCAATGGATAGAGCATCTGGCTACGGACCAGAAGGTTAGAGGTTCGAGTCCTCTCCAGTGCGTATTTTTATAAATCCTTGATCGAATTTCCAAGTAGTAGTATGTTGTTTGTTAAAAAAAACATCAAACAAAAAGGGAAAATTATGACACTAGTAGGAAAAAAGGCACCAGATTTTACAGCAACAGCAGCCCTAAAAAATACAATAATAGAGGGGTTTAACCTCCTTCAGTTTAGAGGTAAATATGTGATTTTCTTCTTTTATCCCTTAGATTTTACTTTTGTTTGCCCAACTGAACTTTTGGCTTTTCAAGATAAGTATGAGCATTTTAAGGCTTTAAACTGTGAAATTGTCGGTTGCTCAAGGGATAGCCACTATACACACTTAGCTTGGCTTAATACCAAAGTAGCAGAAGGGGGAATTTTAGGGGTAAGCTTTCCCCTTGTGGCAGATATGAAGCTTGAGATATCTAGGGATTACAAAGTCTTAAAAGAAGAAAGTGGCCTTTCCTATAGAGGGCTATTTTTAATAGATAGAGAAGGGGTAGTTCGTCATACCCTAGTAAATGATCTACCCCTTGGAAGATCGATTGATGAGGCTTTTCGTATCCTTGAAGCGTTTCAGCATTTTGAAAAAAATGGGGAAATGTGCCCTGCAAACTGGAAAGAGGGGCAAAAAGGTATTAAAAAATAAATTTTTATATTCTATCTTTCTTAATATCAATAATTAAAAAAAAGTTTATTATTTTATTGATATTCATAATTAATTACTTTATAATTATTATTTAATAATAATAAAAACAAAGGAAATTAATATGGGAATTTATTCGAGTAAACTTAACCATAACGTTTTAGGGATGGTTGAATGTATGCAAAGAACGGCTCTTAAGCAAGAGAGGAAAACACTTGTTGCAATATCCCCCTCTTTAGTTTTAGCTAATTTTATAGATAAAAATAAAAAATTATCTACAGACCTTATTGCTAAAGTTATTTCAATAGGGAGTATGATTTTTGAAGCGTATGTTAGAATAAAGTATGCAATTGTGATTTGCCTATGTATTGATTTATACCAAAGTATTAAAAATAAGAAGTTTAATGATAGGGCTTCAATAGAAAACCTCCAAGTAATTTATAACATTGGAAAAAAGCTTTTAGAACTAAATAAATAAAGCGGAATGAATTCGAGTAAAATTAGATCCATTAGAGCAAAAGGATGGAGAAGTTGTATTTTATAAAAAAAGGGAGGGGACGACCCCCTCCCTTTTTTTTTGTTTAATGAAATTTATTAGAATTTTACTTTAAGCACTGGCTGTCAGTTATTTATGCTTATTGTTTTTATTGTAAAGTTTTTTTAATTTTTAACACGTTTATTATAAAAGAGTTAAATGTAAAATAAATAAATAACTCTAAATTTTATAAAATTAATTTGAAAATTATAAAAAATTATGTTATAATTAATATATAATAATACAAATATGGAGATAAAAAATGAATTATGTAAGTGGATTTATTAACAGTGGCTATAATATAGCCGGCGGAGTAGCAAATACTGCATGTAGAGGAGTATCTAAAGCAGGAAGGGGACTATTTAATCTAGGCAAAAGAGTAATGGATACTGCATTAGTTGCAAAAGCTGCAATAGGACACATCGAACTAAAAGCCTCTAAGAAGGGGGATGAATTACTAAAAGCAGGATATCAAGTAGCAATTGCTGCTTATAATAATCCAGGTGCAATAGTAAAAGCCCCTTTAGATCGGGCGGCTGCACTAGCGACTAAAGCAGGAAATATAGCAAAAGGTGTGGGAGCTGCTCTTGTGGATAATGCATTAGAACTTGCATCTAGTCAGACAGGTTTTCCTAAGGATTTAATCCGTAATATACTGTTTGCGTTAGGAAATAAAGCTAAAAATCTAACATACAACAATCAGAATAGTCTAACTGACATCCTAAATACCCTTACAACATTACCATCTAATAAAGAAATTCAAGCTATTAAGGGACTTATAGATTTAGTCCAAAATTTGGATTTCGCTGGTATGCAAACAAAAATGTATAAAGGGATAAAAATTGGAAATTTTTTCAATACTTCTTTAGCCGCTGGATTAATGGAGATTAAAACTGAATCAATCAAAGTAGAAAGGGCTCTTAAATCTGTAGATAATACAGAATTAGTAAAAGTTGCGATAAATGAAGCTATTAAATATTATGTAAACCCATATGTAGAAAAATTTTTGGGACCAGTTACCACAGTAGAAGAAACATTAGAAAAAGCTAAAGTATGGAACCCTGTTATAGACTTTTGTATTAAGTTTATTGCTGTAATAGAAATTGTGGGTAGAGTGGTAGTTGGTTACTTTGCAGCATTCATTGCAGATTTGCATTCTATGATAAATAATAAGGATTATAAAAATTTTTATTATGTTAACGACAATACAAACCGTATTTTGGAAATAACTAAAAATTGGGCTAGCTACGATTTAGAAAAATCTGGTAAAAATTAGATTTTTCTATATGTTATGCCTAAATAGCGCACATTTGGTAAAAAAAAGAAGGTTTTGGCCCTGCCAAAACCTTCTTTTTTTTAAACTTACGCTATTTCACCTTTTTTATAGCCGATTCCAATAAAAAAAATTTAAAGATTGTATTAAATTGCCAAGCATGTTTTAATTATAATATAATAATTAATAACATAGAGGAAATGATAAATGTTTGGTATAGTTCAATTGCCCGATATAAGTATACAGGTTTAGCTGAAGTAGTAAATGCTGGATCTAAATTCGTTGAAAAAGCATGCGAAAAAGGAAAAGCTGGATATGAAAAGGCAGCTGCGGTAGTAAGTACTGCACATAAAACCTATACAGTAGGAAGAGCAATAGTAACTAGTACATATAATAAAGGAAAAGCTGGATGTCAAAATGTAGCAGCTACTGCCCATGGAACCTATACAGTAGGAAGAGCAATAGCAACTAGTCTATCTAGTCTATATAGTAATCGAGCTGAAATAGGAAATTTTGTATATGATGTAGTAGATTTAACAGTATTTACACCTTGTCAAGTTGGGGTTGAAATATTGAATATTGCAGGAAAAGCTGGATGTCAAATTGTAGCAGCTACTGCCCGTGCAACCTATACAGTAGGAAGAGACAAAGTAACTAGTCTATATAATAATCGAGCTGAAATAGGAAGTTTTTGTGGGGCTATGATAACAAAGGCTGTTAAATCGGTTCCTTTATTACGTGAGGAAGTCAGGGTGCTTGATGAACTAATACCTCTTAAAGAAACAGGTGAAAAAGCGCTGAATTTATTACCGCTATTACTAAGATCCCTAAACATAAAAAATTTTTATACTGATTCATTAAGTTGTAACTTACTTAAGGTATTAAAGCTAAAGTCAAGAGTAAAACAACATATTGATGTTGTTAGTGAAACAATTGTTATAAAAAAATGTGCAGATTTTTATATCAAACATAAAGATATAGTTTTGTATAAGATACGTATAAATAGAATTTTAACTGTAGACAGAATAAAATTTATGGCTAATATCTTATTCCCTGTTTTATCTGTCTCGGTAGCTCTTTTTGCCATTTCAGAAATTGTGTTTAGAGTTGTAATTGGGTATTTAGCTGCTTTTGTTACAGATCTTATTTCCATGATCTCTAATCCAAGAAACGCCTTTAATAGGGGGTTTCATTATGTTAAGGAAAATACAAATCGTATTAGAGAAATAAAAGCTGAATGGAAAAACCCTAATTTCGAAATATAAATGGAAGAACTAAGATTAAAATTAGCCAGCAGTTTGATCTAAATACAAATATTTTTATTCTTTCTTAAGGTGAGTTAGTAAGCTATTTAAAGTTAACCTAAATTCTTCTCTATTTTTAAGAGTCTATTATATTTAGCTATTCGTTCTGATCTGGACATGGATCCAGTTTTAATTTCTAAAGCATTTGTAGCAAGGGATAAATCAGCGATAAAGGTATCTTCGGTTTCCCCAGATCTATGGGAAATAATAAATCCATAGTTATGTTTTTTTGCTAAATTTATGGTATCGATAGTTTCAGTAAGTGTTCCAATTTGATTTAATTTAATAAGGATGCAATTTGCAATTTTGCTATCTATCCCTTTTTGCAAAAGGTTTTTGTTGGTAACAAAGATATCATCGCCAACAATTTGAGTGTTTTTGCACTCTTTTGTAAGAGTTTTCCATCCTGCCCAGTCGTTTTCATCGAGCCCATCTTCAATAGAGTGAATCGGGAATTTTAAGCTTAATTCCTTTAGATAGTTTATTTGTTCTAAAGGGGAGCGCATCCCTTTCTCTGGATGATTTTTTTCGATAAAATAGCCATCTTTTTGATAGAAGGAGGATGCAGCGCAATCTATTGCTATAGTTATTTGATCTTTTAGTAAAAAGTGAGATTTATCTATTGCTTCAACAATTAATTCAAGGGCTTGTTCTAAAGATTTTACATTTGGAGCAAAGCCCCCTTCATCCCCTAAAAGGGTGCAAAGATTTTTCTTTTTTAATATTTTTTCTAAGCAATGGAAGATTTCAGATCCTGCCCTAATTTTTTCTGCAAATGTATCAAACCCGTGGGGGCAAATCATAAGTTCTTGAAATAGTATATTATTAGAGGCATGTACCCCTCCATTTATAATATTTATCATAGGAGTTGGAAAGGTTATCCCATCTGTTTCAAGGTATTTATAAAGTTCTAAATCTTTATAATTTGCTGCACATCTTGCTACAGCTAAAGAGATACCAAGAATTGCATTGCCTCCAAGGATCGATTTATTATCTGTTCCATCTAAATCGATCATAATTTGATCAATAGCTCTTTGTTCTGTTACATCTTTCCCTATAAGAGCTTCAAATAAAGGACCTTCTATATTTGCTATTGCTTTTTTTACACCATGGCCAAAAAACCTTCTAGGGTCATTATCACGAAGTTCTAAAGCTTCATTTTTTCCAGTGGATTTGCCAGAAGGAACTATTGAAAACCCTGAAATTCTATCTTTTGTGGTAACTTTTACACCCACTGTTGGGTAGCCCCTTGAATCTAAAAGCTCATACCCAGTTATTTTGTGAATCTTCCCCATATTCTTGAAACTATCATAATGATAATTTTATGGAAGGATTTATTTTTGTGTAAGAGGGGTTAAAATTAAAGTTTGAAAGGAGGAAAATCGTATAGTCGACAAAAGATTTTTTTCCGAGGCCTCCTTTACTTTGCAAAACGGCTCATGAGTATGGGAGCATGTTTTATATTTACAATCCCCTAATGGGGTGTTTAAATCGCTAAAATACTCAAGAATATCTTCATTGGTTACATTAAAGTTAGAAAAAGATGCTATTCCTGGGGTGTCAATGATGTAAGTGTCTTTTTTTAAAGGAATTAAAGAGGAGAAAGTGGTTGTGTGCTTACCCTTTTGTATTTTCTCTGAAATTTCCCCAGTGGTTAAATTTTTCCCTGTTATTAAGTTTATCAAAGAAGTTTTACCGGTGCCAGAGGGGCCAGAAAAAATAGATGTTTTGTTTTCTAAAAGAAGGGTGAGTTTATCTAATCCTTCTTTTGTTTTAATAGATAATAAAATAACAGGAATTTGAATTTCTTTATATAGAGCAATTAAGGGCTCTAAAGATGATTTATCATTTAAAAGATCTATCTTGTTGATAATTAATATGGGAAGTAGCCCCCCCTTTTTTGCTGCGATAATATATCGATCTACCATGGGGATGTCAATATCTGGAGATTTTATAGCAAAGGTAATTAACACTTGATCAATATTTGCAGCAAGCACATGTCTTTTTCTTTCATTTAGTGGATCCATTCGCTGTAAAATAGTGTTTCTTGGAAGAATCCTTTCTATTTGACCTTTATCATTTAAAAGAACGTTATCGCCAATTGTAATAAGATTTTTTTGATCTGTTTTTTCCCTTTTAAGGGAATTTTTTAAATAAAAAGTGGATGTTTTTCCTTCGGACAATACATG
>JBIKKN010000033.1:0-7818 GCA_044360335.1 Chlamydiia bacterium
TATTAAAATTATAGAAAGTGATACAATATCGGCAGAAACTCAATATAAACCTTTTCTTATTAGAATAAATCCTGATGAAAAATATTACTACTACTTTTTAATTAATGGAAAAAAATATTGCTATTTCTCCCCTATAGAATTGGGCTTTCTTCATGAATTAGTACATGCATATCATGCAACCGATAACTTTAAAAAAGCTAAAAGCATTTTTGATAAAAATCCACTGTTTGATGAAGAACATAGTGATAATTGGAAAAATACAGAAGAAGCTGCAACAATTGGAATGGATGGGGATAAAGATCCATTCACAGAAAATAACATTGCTGGAGATAGAGGATTTTTTCCATGGCGATTTGGTCAATTATCTTTTAATAATCTTGATAATCTTAATAATTATGAAAAAATTATAAATTTTATTAAAAGAAAATTAGATGGAGAACTTGAGTATTTTTTAACAGTAAATTCAAAACTATTAGATGAATTAACTAATATCGAAAAATTTAATATTTTAGAATTTGCAAAATTAACCAAAAATAAAGATCTTGAAAAACTCCTTAATTGCCCTCAATCACTTGAGGCTGCAATATTTGAAGATCTTAAAATATATTTTGAGCAAGAAAATATAGATGAAATTACTCAACTAATAAAAACTTATCCCAATAAATTCAATTATCATATGTTTGCAACTATGGAGAATAGTCCTTTATTTGATTCTTTTCCAATGATAAAGGAATTTATAGATAGATTAAACCAGCAGTTTCCTCCCTTATAACTCACCTTACGCAAAAATAAAAATATTTGCGTAAGGAGAGTTATAACCCTGTCCACACCCTACTATTTATAATATTATTAGATATTATTTAATTATTAAATCATCTATGATTTTAGCATAATTATGCAAATATTTAGTCCGAAAACAGTCACCCATCAATTTCGCCCTCTAACTTTTGAGCAAACTCCCCCCTGCTCTAAAAAATTAGTCTCCCTAATAACAGATATAATAGCTATATCTGCAGATTTTATGGAAATTAAAGGATACCATGGTAAAGCCCAAGTTCAAAAAATTATGAGTGAAGAAAGAATTCACCCCTCTTTTAATATTTTAAGGGAAAAATTTCAAAAAATTAAACAGCAAGTAAAGTATACTGATCCTCAAAAATCTGCTAAACAAATTTTTAATTGTTTAAAATCTATTCCTACAAATATGGTGGGAAGAATTTCATCCCTTGCTCAAAAAATTCTTGGAAGTAATTTTATTAAAATGCAAGGACCTTTTAAACACACAGGAATTAGCTGTTTTTATAAAGTTCCACAATATTCAGAAAATATTATCTCAAAAGCTAGCCTTCTAAAAAAAGAAGCTATTTTAGAAAACATAAAATTTAACAAGGGTACCATTTCTATTCAAGGGGATAAAACTTTTAAAACACAAGTGCTTAAAAGTTTCACAAAAATATTAAGTTATCCAACGGGATTTAATTTAATAAATATTTTATTAAAAAATAGAATATTTATTAAAATAGAGGCTGGAGAAATAGATGAGATCAAGTATGGCCCCACTCATAAAATCTTTTTAAGTTCTCATATTAGATGGTATCAATATACTATCATTAAGGAAAAAAAATATTCTTACCTAAGCCCAGCATATGCTGGACTTGCTCACGAACTAGTTCATGTTTTACATCATTTTCATGATTTTTCTAAACCTAACCTAATTAAAATTAATAACCCAAACTTAGCTTCTGATTGGTTAAATGAGCATGAGGCTGCTGCAATAGGAATGGCAGAGGATAATGATCCCTTTACAGAAAATAATTTTACTGGAGCAAGGGGAAGTTTACCTAAACGTTTTGGTCACATATGTATCATTGATTTTCATAAATTAACAGATCTTGAAAAACTTTATAGATGTGTAAGGGAAAAATTAGATGGGGACACCGAGTATCTTTTAATAAGAAAGCCAAAGTTATTCGATCTTTTATCTTATATCGAAAAATATGAAATTTTATCCCTTGCAAAAGAATCTAAAAATAACGATCTTGAAAATTTACTTATCCGTTTAAACTGCCCTCAAACACAAAAAATTGCTGTATTTGAGGACTTTAAAAGATATATAGATGAAGAAAATGTTACTTGGATTAACCACTTAATAGAAATTTATCCCCATTTTTTTGATTATTCTATGCTTTTAATGATGAAGGATAGTACATTATTTGAAGATCTGCCAAAAATCAATGAATTTATGGATACCCTATATAAAAATCAATTCCCCCCATTATAACCTTTTTTAGCTAATGGCTCTTTCTATAAGCACTGAATTTAACTCTTTTTTATCTACTTTGCCTCCAAAAAAGCGAATAAAGCAAGAGGTAGAAATCACCCCTTTAGCCCTTAGATTGTTAGAAATTTTACGGGGAACTTATTATATTATTTCTCCAAACGCAAAAACTCTTGAAAGCAAATCCCCTATTAATTATTTTAGAACCGAAAAATTATCTAAAAAGTATCTTTCTTTAGAAAAGAAAATCTCTAATCTTCCAGCTTCAACTAAAAAAAATCAAATAGGTGCACTTTTTGATAAGGCAAAAGCTCTTTTTAAAAAAAAAGAGCAATCTTTGCAAATATATGGATCTTTATCCTCCAAAGTAAAAAATTTGATCGAAAAAGAAACAAATAATGTAGTTAAGATTAAGCCCATTAAAGTAGACCCTTTTTTAATTTGTATGAATGACCCTTTAACCTTTATTTCTCCCCTACAAATTTGTCCAAAGATGCTTTTAAAAGCAAGGGAGCTTTACACCTTTTTTAAAGAAACATGTGTTATTGAAAGTTTGGACCCATCCTTTGATAAAAAGATAAAAAAGCAAATAAAAACCCTTATTTACCTATTTTCTTCCTACAAAATGATAATGGATTCTTTTGAAAAAATGTTTGTATTGTGTGATATACCTTTAAAAATTATTCAAGGGGAAACCTTTGGACATGAATCCTCGCTAGAGGATAATGAATCCTGCATTATTATTAAAAATTCTAATTTTATAGAAGTTCCAGTTTCTAATATTAGCCCCTCGCATCTTGAGCGAAATGATCCTTTAGAGTTTCAAACAAGGGAATTTTCCCTAATGTGGGTTTTTCATGAGCTCCTTCATCATGATATTTTTGTAAGAAAAATAAATATCCCTCCCCTCTCTAATTTTAATAAATTGCTGATGACAAACGAGGAGGAAATAAAAGTAATTGGTATTATTAATCCTTCAGATGTTTTTTCCGTAAATTATTTAAGGAAGATGCTTTTTATGCCCTTTAGAACCAGGCATCTAGATATAGATTCTTTCCTTCAAGGATTAAACACTAAAGAAAAAACAAAAAGGCTTATTTTTAAATATCTTGAAGAAAATGAATTCTCATCGCTACTAGATTTAGAATATAGAACCGACCTTGAAGAAAGTTTTAAACCAAAAAATATATTACCACTAATTTCTAAAATTCAATTGATGGAAGATCTCCCTTTAGAGTTAAAACCCTATTTTACGGCTCTTGGTTATCCAATAAGTCTTACAAAAGAGCAAATTATCTCCTATTACACAGACCTTTTTCAATCCAAAACACCAAATGAAGGGGAAATCTATGATGTTTTAAACAAATATCCAATTCCACAAGAAGTTTTACCTATATTTTTTAAAAGCTCTTTGAGGACTAACTATCTGATACAAAAGCATTTAGTAAAAATTACTGATGGAGACAAAGGTTCCTCACTTTTAATAGGTGAAATTATTTACCCTGATTTGATCTTTAAACTACAAAAAAAAATCAAACAAAAGGCAAAAAGTAGAGGAAATAAAAATCCAAGCCCCCTTTCAATTATTGATTCAATTATTCAAAATTGCATTTAATTATAAGCTTATATTATAATAAACATTACAATAATTAAGTTTTTATAATAAATGGAAGTACAAGCAGCAAGTCCTAGTCCAACATCTGTCCTTTTATTAGATGAGCCTCCACCATCTAAAAGAGTAAAAATAGAAAAAATTCTAACTCCTGTTGCCTTTAAATTATTAATTGTTTTAAGGGCAGCTGCCTATACCATACCTCCTAACATTGAATATTTAAAGACTAAATCTATAGTAAATACTCTCAGATTAGAAATAATAAATAGAAAAATTGAAAAAATTCAAATAAAAATTTTAAAAAGCCCTTACCCAGAAAAGCTAGCACCTATTCAAAATATTTTTGATAAAGCTAAATTACTAATTGCTAAATATGAAACCTCATTTAAGGCCTATGTAGATCTTGCAAAGCAGCTACACCTTTTAATAAAAGGAGAAAATGATTTAATAGAAATTCCAGATTTTCCAGGCAATCCCTTTTTAGTTTGTCTAAACTCTCCCCCATCTAAACCTTCTTTTATTTGTGTATCAATAGAGCAAATTCAAAGGGCAAGAAAAATCTATTCCCTTTTTTTAGAAAATGTAAAAATAAATGGGTGCGCTCCATTTATTGAAAAAGTTAAATCTGAGGTACTCTGTTTAATAGGCATTCTCGCTCATAATAAAACTATAATGGATGCTTTTAAGACTATATTTTCTCATCCCATAGAAAAATTATCTATTCGAAAATCAGATGAATATTGCTACCATGCAAAAGGCCCAAACCAAAATGTGATATATTTAAAAAATATCCCTTTTATTAGAGCTTTTGTTAAAAATAAATGGCAAGAGGTAGTAGATGAAACGGGAATTTCATTTCAAATAGTTGAACCTGCTTTTAAAGGTATACTTCATGAAATTTTACACCATATTGTACACGTAAAAAAAATTCCTATTTCAAAAGATCCATCTTTAGAGATAAATAAATGGACAGATGAGGAAGAAAGATATGTAATAGGAGGAAAAGAAGCCAATCACCCTTTTTCGGAAAATTATTTAAACTTTGTTCTCGGGTTACCTTTTAGAGCATCTCATATATTCCATAGTTTTTCATTAAAATCTCCTTTACTTAGCAGAGAAATAACAGTAGCATCACATTCTTATTTTAATTCTAAGAATTTTACAAGTCTATTGGATTTTGAATATAGAACAGATATTTTAGATGAAGATAAACCAAGAAACTTTTTGTACTACAGCTATCAAATTTTGATTATTAAAAATGCTCCAGAAATGTTAAAAGATACATTTAGATCTCTTGGCTATAAAGAAGATTTAACTATTGAAGAGCAAATAAATGAGTATAAAGAACTTATAGAAGATAAAGTGATAGAATCGATGCATCTAATGCTTGATTTTTTTCCTATCCCAGAAGAAATCATCCCTTTAATTTTAAGCTCAGATTGGAAAGATGATCCCAAAATTAGGGCAAAAATGCCCGCTAGCTTAGAAACTACTGCTGATAGCGCCCATAAATAACTAATCTCTTACTTTAAAATATAATTGATAATTGCATTTAATTATACTTTTCGCTATAGTTAATGCTTAAATAATTAAATTTTTATCATAAATGGTAATACAAGCAAATCCTAGTCCATCCTCTATCCTTTTATTAGATGAGCCTTCATCATCTAAAAGAGTAAAAATTGAAAAAGTTCTAACTCCTGTTGCCTTTAAAATATTAGATCTTTTAAGAGCTAGTTGCTACACAATCCTTTCAAATATTCAATATTTACAAAATCAATCGGTAGTAAACGATCTTAGATTAAGAATAATAAATAGAAAAATACAAAAAATTCAAATAAAAATTTCAAAAAGCCTTTACCCAGAAAAGCTTGTTTTAATTCAAAATATTTTTGAAAAAACTAAATCATTAATCGCTAAATATGAGATCTCATTAGAGGCCTATATAGATCTTGCAAAGCAGCTACACCTTTTAATAAAAGGAGAAAATGATTTAATAGAAATTCCAGATTTTCCAGGTAATCACTTTTTAGTTTGTCTAAACTCTCCCCCATCTAAACCCTCTTTTATTTGTGTATCAATAGAGCAAATCCAAAAGGCAAGAAAAATTTATTCCCTTTTTTTAGAAAATGTATCAATAGATGGCTCGGCTCCATTTATTGAAAAAGTTCAAAGAGATATGCACTGTTTAATAGGTATTTTAGCTCATAATAATACTATAATGGATGCTTTTGAAAGAGCACTTTTAAATCCCATAAAGTTATCGGTAAAACAAAGCAGCAGCTTTTGCCATGTAGCTTATCCATCCTTTTGTAAAATTAAACTAAATGATTCCCACCTTACAAATGTTTGTGCTAAAAGTTCCTACAGCGATGTAATAAATGAAACAGGGATAGAATTTCAAGTTCTTGAACCTTCTTTTTGCCCTTTTTTTCATGAATTTTTACACCATTTTATCTATGTTTTTAAAACTCCTATTCCTGATGATCCTGATTTAAATCGAGAAAGATGGACAGACGAAGAAGAAAAAAGGGTGATTGCGGGCAATGATATAGCTGACCCTTTTTCAGAAAATTATTTAAAATCTGTTATTGGATTACCTCTAAGGTCTTCTCATAAGATCCCATCTTTTTCTCTAATGAAGCTAAAAAAATATTCTGATCTGATGAGACTCTGTAAATTTTTTATAAATAGTAATAATTACACAAGTTTATTAGATGTTGAAAATAGAAAGGATATTTTAGATGAACATAAGCCAAGAAATTGGCTTGAAAATATCGAGCAGATAGAATGTATGAGATATGCTCCTGATATATTAAAAGCGGAATTTAGAGCTTTTGGGTATAAAGAAGATTTAACAGCTGAGGAGCAAAAAGAAGAATATAAAAAAATACTTATTGCAAATGAGCTAATATACTTTAAAAAAATGCTTAATTTTTTTCCGATTCCAGAAGAAATAGACCCTTTGATTTTATCTTCCCCATGGAAAGATGATCCAAAAGTTAAAGAAAAAATCATCTACTTTACAAAATATTCCTCAAGACCTTCAGCAATTGATTTAGCAAGAGTTTTTTGATATTGGGGGTTGATCATTTTTTTACATTCTTCTTCGTTAGTAATAAAGCCACATTCAATAAGTATTGCTGGCATATTTGTCTCACGAATTACGCATAAATTCCCCTCTTTAATTCCACGAGAATTAGCCCCAGTGTGTAAAAGCATTTTACGTAGAATTGTTTGAGCTAAAATTTTAGACTGTTTGTATTTCCAAGGTTTTGCTTGTTTTGGATAAAAAATTTCTATTCCATGTGCTTTATTATTATGGGCAGCATTGTAATGAATACTTAAAAGCACTTGTGACTTTAAATCATTTGCAATTTGTGCCCGCTTTTTTAAAGAGACAAACTCATCTAATGACCTTGTCATCACAACTCTATAACCTCTATTAATAAGTTCTGACTTTAAATATAAACTCGTGTTTAACGCCAAAGTTTTTTCTTCACAAAGATCGTTATGGGTTCCTAAGTCAAACTGACCATGGCCTGGATCTATTACGATAACAGGCATAGACTCCCTACCCTTTTGAGATTTTTTTACTATATCTGTATGAGTTGTTTTTTTTGACTGCATACAGCTAGATAAAAACAAAAAAAGAAAACAAAAGAAAAGGGCTTTTATATTTTTCATAAGTTTAGCTACTATAAAGCAGAGGCCATATCTCTTGCAAGTATTCTATCAGATAAAAATATACGTTTTCCTGAAATTATTTGCTCTTCCTCATGTCCTTTTCCAGCAAGTAAAACAGTATCCCCTTTTTGGGCGTGCTTTAAAGCACATTTTATAGCAAGGGCTCTATCTTCTATCACCTCGTATTTTAATGAAGAAATGCCCCCCTCAATTTCCCTAATAATTTCTAAAGGATCTTCCC
>JBIKKN010000120.1:0-3658 GCA_044360335.1 Chlamydiia bacterium
TGCATCCCCGTCATTTATTCATGAAAATACTTTTTATTTATTTGCAAAAAGCATTACAAGACAGCATTTAATACATCTAAATGAACTTCGAGAAATAACTATTTGTAAACCATTATTTGGTACATTTATAGAAAATGGACTTGCAAGACTTTCAAGCTTTGCAACCATTTCTGGAAAAGAAATTTTTCATGAATTTACAACGCTGCCTTATGTAAAAGATATTAAAGGGGAATGTAATATTTCTTATTTAGATGGGGAGCTTGAAGCAAGTTTAGAATTTGTTTATAACGATTTTAAAGTTCCTGCAACAACCGATGCTTTAACTATTTCTCAACTTGAGCCATTTCAAAAAGAAGATGCTCTGCTTGCTAGAAATTTATCAGAAGAAAAAGAAATTATAGACAATTTATTTCAAGATTTTGTTTATAGCAAAGAAACAGGTAGTTTTCTTGCAAAAAGTGAAAAACGTATCGTAGAGTTTATGACAGAGAGACTTCCTGAATACAAAGAAATAGTCTCTTTTAATTGTCCGCAAAATTTACTCGATCAATTTATTTACGATACTTCTACATTCACTCTTTCTCTTAGCCACACAGAAAATTTAGACTCCTATAAAATGGAGCTAACTGTTGATGGAGATTTAAAAGGAATTCGAATGGACAGCTTATGGGATTGTATTTTATCTAAACGCTCTTATTTAGAGCTAAGCTATAAAAAGAAAAATGGGCCAAAAGAAAGCTCCCCTCGGATGAATAAAATTTTAGTGCTAAATCTAAAAGTACTTGGTAAAATTGTAAATCTTTTTGATGAGCTTGGGATAAAAAAATTAGACAACTACACGTTAAAATCCCCTATTTGGACAATTGCCGGTATTGATGGATCTCAATTTGAAAATCTACCAGTTACTTTTAAAATTTCTGATCGATTATTAGAAATAAGAGCTCAAATGCTTGGTCAAACCATTTTAACATCTTCGAAAATTCCAAAAGAGATAAATGCCCTTTTAAGACCATACCAGATAGAGGGGGTAAACTATTTAGAAAGATTAAGAAACATGTACCTTGGTGGTATTTTGGCCGATGATATGGGCCTTGGTAAAACTCTTCAAACAATTGTGACCCTTGCCCAAAGTAAAAAGCAAGCTAATACCCCATCTATTATTGTTTGCCCAACTTCTTTGCTTTACAATTGGAGAGAAGAATTTAGCAAATTTAACCCAGAGTATAAAACTTTAGTGGTAGATGGGATTCCAACACAAAGGAAAAAGGCAATAGACACTATTAATGAATACGATGCAATCATCACATCTTACAGCTTACTGCAAAAAGATATAGAACTTTATGAAAAAACAACTTTTCATTACTGTATTTTAGATGAAGCCCAGCACATTAAAAACAGAAGCACAAGAAATGCTAAGTCTGTAAAAATGCTAAATTCTAACTACAAACTTATTTTATCTGGTACTCCTATTGAAAACTCTTTAGAAGAGCTTTGGAGCTTATTTGACTTTCTAATGCCGAATTTTCTAAATTCTTACGATAGATTCTTAGAAAAATATGTACGAGTAAAAAATGAAGACCATAAAGTAAGTTTAGAATACCTTAAAAAGAAAGTTGCACCATTTATTTTACGCCGAATGAAATCAGATGTTTTAGATGATTTACCACCAGTATCTGAAATTGTATACCACTTAAAACTTTCCGATTCACAAAAAGAGCTCTACAACGCTTATGCAATATCTGCAAAAAATGAGCTTACAAAGCTTGTGGAAAGAGATGGCTTTGATAAAGTACAAATCCATGTTCTTGCAACTTTAACAAGGCTTAAACAAATTTGCTGCCACCCTGCAATTTTTGCAAAAGAAGAAGGAGAACAAGGAGATTCTGCTAAATTTGATATGCTCCTTGATTTACTTGAATCTTTAATTACTGGCGGTCATAAAACAGTTATCTTCTCTCAATATACAAAAATGCTTAAAATCATGCGCAGTGAATTTGAATCAAGAGGGATTGCTTACTCCTACCTCGATGGATCTTCAAAAAACCGCATGAGTATTGTTAAAGAGTTTAACGAGGGGGATAACCCAATCTTCTTAGTTTCCTTAAAAGCTGGAGGAACAGGTCTTAACCTTACTGGAGCCGATACTGTGATCCACTACGATATGTGGTGGAATCCAGCTGTTGAAAACCAAGCTACCGACAGGGTGCATAGAATGGGTCAAAAACAAAATGTTTCGGTCTATAAACTTATAACTCTTGGCACAATTGAAGAAAAAATTGTTGCTATGCAGAAGAAAAAAATGGGAGTTGTGAAGAAAATTGTAAGCACCGATGAAGATGTAATTTCCAAACTTACTTGGGAAGATGTGCTTGATTTACTTAAAACCAACGATTAGACAACTCTTGTTTTATAGTTGTTGTTTTTCCATGGCCAGGATATACCATTGTATCTTCTGGTAGAGCAAATAATTTAGCTAAACTCTCCTTCATTTTTAAAGGGTCAGAGGTTGGAAGATTTAATATTCCTATTGCACCTTTAAATAAAGTATCTCCGGAAAATAAAATTTTTTGATCTTTGCAATAAAAACACACACCCCCTTCGGAATGACCGGGAGTGTGAATTACTTTAAAAGAAAAACTGCCAACTTTAAGCTCTTGTTCCTCTTTTATAAAATAATCTGCAAAAGCCCCCTCAAATAAAGGAACATAAAGTGGAATAAGATCGCTCCCTGGAACTTCTAAATTACCTTTATCTGCCTTATGGATGTAAATAGGGATGGAAAAATCCTCTTTAATTTTTGAAACATCCACAATATGATCAAAGTGGCTATGGGTTAACCAAATAGCTTTGGCCTTTGCTCCATGAAGTTTAAGTTGCTCTTTAACAATTTCAAAAGCATTTTGACCAGGATCAATAATTACGGCCTCATTGGTTTTTTTACAAATAACTATATATAAATTTGTCTTTAAAGGCCCAAGAGCAAAGGTTAAAATTTCCATCCTTTCATGATAGCTTTTGCCCCTATTTGCCACAAAGAAAATCTTATCCTTGACTTAATTTTAATTCTAACCTAAAATAAGTGAAATTTTTTTGCGGGTGTAGCTCAGTGGTAGAGCATCACGTTGCCAACGTGAGGGTCGTGGGTTCGAATCTCATCACCCGCTATTATTATATTTACAGCATTTATTATAGAGGGACTATGGAAAGTTTTAAAAATGAAAACGTAAGCTTTGATAAAGAGATACTCCCTAATTGCCGAGTAAAGTATACTGTATCTCCAAGTGATACTCTTTGGGAAAAGGCAAAAGCTAAAGCTATTAAACAAATTTCTAAACAGATTTCTATACCTGGCTTTAGAAAAGGCAAAGCCCCTCAAGATTTGATTTTAAAAAATCACCCTCAGCAGGTAAAACATTCTACCGATCAAGCAATTGCTGATATTTGTTTTGAAGAGTGCCAAAAAGAGGCAAAAGTTCCTATTCTTCAAGGTCACAATAATATTTCCTTCCATTTTGGAGAAAAAGAAGAAAGTGGAAAGCTATTTTTTACTTTTGAAACTGAGCCGCAAATCCCTTCAATAAATATTTCTGACTTCAAACTTAAAGATATCCCTAAAGTAGAGATAGATGAAAAACTTTTAAATGAAGAAATAGATCGA
>JBIKKN010000108.1:0-3856 GCA_044360335.1 Chlamydiia bacterium
TTGTAGATATTGATGATATAGATCAGGATCCGAAAGTTCAGGTATTTAGCGGCGCTCGTTTTGAAGTGTCTAAAAATAAAATGGCTGATTGGATGAAAAACCTTGTAATGGGGAAAAAAATTGGAGAATCTGTTGAAGGCTTTTCTGAAGCTGATGCTTCGGCTACCGATGAAGTAAAACAAAATTTTAAAAAGAAAAAAGTTTGCCTTACTATTAAAAGTATTGAAAGGGCAATTCTTCCTCCATTAGATGAAGAATTTGCACAAAAAGTTGGCGCTAAAGATTTATCTCAAATGAAGCAAAATCTTAAAAATCTTGCTCAGAAAAAAGAAGATAGGGAAAGGGCTGAACAATTAAGAGAAGATATAGAAAAGCAAATGATTGAAAAGGTGCTTTTTGACGTGCCAGCAAGTTTACTGGAAAAAGAAGCAAATCATAGAGTATCTCAGCTTTTTGCAAATCCATCTTTTAAAAAGAAGTGGGAAACTGAGTTAACCGACGAAGAAAAAGAGCAAAAGAAAGAAGAGATCAAAGAAAAATCTACCCAAGCTATTCGCCTTTTTTACTTGTGCAGAGATATTATTCAAAAAAATAAAATTTCCATTGGTGAAAAAGATTTAGAATCGTCAGCTTACAACCTTCTTGAAATGATGTATGAAGATAAAAACAAACTTCAATATAATTCTATGAGTGAGGAGCAAAAACAAATGGCTCTAACTCAAACAATGATGCATAAAGCAGAAGATCAAATTATTGCTGAGCTTTTAAAAAGTTAGCCACTAAAGGGTGCTTTTTTAAAATAAATATCTTGACGATCTTTTGATCTACAAGATATAACTAAAGATAAGACAATTTAAAAAGGATTTGCTATGTTAATACCATATGTTATTGAAGAGACACCTAGAGGGGAAAGATCTATGGATATATTCTCCCGCTTACTTTCTGATAGGATCATTTTTATCGGTACTGAAATTAATGACCAAGTTGCAAATAATGTGATAGCTCAGCTTATCTTTTTAAGGGCATCTGATCCAAAAAAACCAATTAGTATTTACATTAACTCTCCAGGAGGGGTGATATCTTCAGGTCTTGCAATTTACGATACTATGCAATACCTTGAATGTGAAGTAAACACTTATTGCATTGGGATGGCAGCATCCATGGGGGCTTTGCTTCTTTGCTGTGGCACCAAAGGAAAAAGATATGCTCTTCCAAATAGTCGTATAATGATCCATCAACCATCCGGTGGTGTGGGTGGAACATCAAAAGAGATTGAGCTTCAAGCTAATGAAATTATCTATTTAAAGAAAAGGTTATCTGAAATTATTGCTCATCATACTGGAAAAACTCTTGAGCAGATAACAGAGGATTCTGACAGAGATTTTTATATGAGCGCTCAAGAGGCTGTAGTCTACGGGCTTGTTGACTCTGTGGTAAGTCCAAAAAACTTAGCAAGAGCAAATGGTTAATAAAAATATTTGTTTAGCTTTTCAATAAGGCTTTGTTTTGCTACAATACAAGATTATAATTTAATAGGTGAGGCAATCTCTAATGGCAACTCATGATGAAAGTGCAAAATGTTCTTTTTGCTCCCGTCCAGAAGATAGTGTAGAAAAATTAATTTCAGGTCCTAATGCTTATATTTGCGATAAATGTGTAAGACTTTGCATAGATATTATTTCTAAAAAACCTACCAAGCATGAAATGAAATCTTTAAAGCCTAAAGAGATTGTGGAAAAGCTTGGAGAGCATATTATTGGTCAAGATGTTGCAAAAAAAACTTTAGCAGTTGCTGTTTATAAACACTATAAAAGAATTAATGCCCACCATAGAAACGATGATGTTTTCTATTCAAAATCCAATGTACTTCTCCTTGGACCAACAGGGTCTGGAAAAACTCTTCTTGCTAGAACTCTTGCCGAAGCAATAGATGTTCCCTTTGCAATTGTAGATGCAACAACACTTACTGAAGCTGGATATGTTGGGGAAGATGTGGAAAATATCATACTTCGCCTTTTGCAAAATGCCGATTATGATGTAGCTCGGGCAGAAGAAGGGATTATTTATGTAGATGAGATAGATAAAATTGGTAAAACTTCTTCTAACGTTTCTATTACTCGTGATGTTTCCGGTGAAGGGGTGCAGCAAGCTTTACTAAAAATTGTAGAAGGAACAATTGCTAATGTCCCTCCAAAGGGAGGGAGAAAACATCCAAACCAAGAGTACATAAAAGTAAATACCGAAAACATTTTATTTATTGTTGGCGGAGCATTTGTGCATCTTCCTGGTATTATTTCCAAAAGACTTGGTAAAGGGGCAATAGGTTTTGATGAGGAGGCAGCTCGTACACACTTTGATTTAAATGAGCTTAACTACCTTTTATCTAAAGTAGAAACTGAAGATTTGGTAAAATATGGTATGATTCCAGAATTTGTTGGCCGTTTTAACTCTATTGCTGCGTGCAATGAGCTATCGATCCAAGATTTAATGGATATTTTAACAAAACCAAAAAATTCAATCATCAGACAATATAAAAATCTATTTGCAGAGGATAATGTAGAGCTTAACTTTACCGATGAAGCTCTTGAGCTTATTGCAGAAAAGGCAAAAGAGGCAGGCACGGGGGCTCGGGCTTTACGAATGATTGTAGAAAATAAGCTTATCAATCTTATGTATGAAGTTCCTTCCGATCCAGATATAACAGCAATTTTAATTGATAAAAATTATATTGAAGACAAAGGGAATCCTATCATTCATAAAGCCCCTAAAGTAAAAACCTCTTAAGTAGTAGACTCTTAATCAGCAGGTCGCCCGCGAAAAATATGGTTGAGCTTTCCTAGGTTTTCATATCCAAAATAACCATTAGATGCCATAAAATCATGGTAAAGATGCTTATTTGTATGATTATTAGTACCATCTACAAAGCAGGCGGTAGCAACTATTAATGCAGCAAGTTTATTATCAGATGGTGTTAATATCAACCCACCCTTAGTATGGGTTCCCATCCACCCATTTGCCCTTTGATCTTCAAAATAAGCCTTTATATCTTTTAGGTAAATTGGAGCCATCTGCTCTTTAGATCTTCCATTTTCTATATCTAATTCTGATCTAGCTTTAAGCATACAGATAATCTCTATTAGACCATAACTTCCCAGCAATTCCTTTTCTTGCTGTAATTTTGCAATCTTTTGTTTGTCCTGAACCCTTGCCTCTGTAAGCTGCCTTATTTGTGCTTCTATTCCTGTAATCAAATCACGTGCCTGTTTCTCTGCATGAGCAATTTTCACTGAAATTTCTGGATCTTTGGCATTTGCCGCAATAAGTGTTTTATTGTTACTGTTACTGTTACTGCCAAATCCTATAAGACTTTGACGTTGAGTCATTCTTGTTTTGGTCTCTCCCCTTATTGCACCAATAAAGGCATTTTTCCCTTGTGTATTACCAAGTAAATGACGGCTCTCTTGCTCAACATCTTGGTGGCTCTCTATCTTAGAGATCACGTTATAATTTATTAGATCATTACCAATTTGTTGGACTAAAGCAACCATTTGACGATTGTCTTCATTGTCTGCAGTAGTAAATTTACTTAAATCTATATGCTGTTTAACCCCATTTTCCTGTAAAACTGTAACAATACGTGTTTTCATATTGATGCAAACCTTATGATTTTGTAATATATGACCATTTTGAATCAATAGATGCTTAAATTCGGCAAATTTGCGCTGTAAAGATTGGTTAACTTTATCTTCAATAAAAATACGTTTAGCAGTTCTTGTAAAAACCCCAAATTCCTCGTTACCAGCAGCTCCCCTGCCTCTTTGAGCAGCTTCCCCTTGAGGGTTGTTTTGATCCCTGC
>JBIKKN010000034.1:0-7401 GCA_044360335.1 Chlamydiia bacterium
TGTAAGGAAAGTGCATTATATAATTTTTCTGGGAATTTTTCAAACCAATTGTTAGACAATCCAATATAACCTAAATTAATTAACTTTTCAATTCCATTTGGAATATCTTCAATTGAATTCCCATAGAATTCAAGATCTGTTAAGCTAGAAACAGCAAATAATTCTTCTGGAAATTTTGCAAACCAATTCTCGGATAAATCGAGTTTTTCTAATTTAGTTAACTCTAAAATTTCTTTAGGAACACTAGATATATTATTTCCGGCAAAATTAATCTCCTTTAAATGCACTAAAGAACATAAGTATGGGGGTATACTGGCTAGATCACAACGCTCTATAGTAATTTTCTCAAGATATTCCAATAGAGTAATTTCATGAGGAATACATTTCATCATATCCTCTACCCCACTTAAATCTATGTCTAAAATCCCTTTTAAAGCGTCACTATTATCATGATTATTAAGCCACTGTCTTATTTTTAGTGGATCTTCTGTAGGAATATCAAGTTCTTTCTCGAATAAAACATCTGCTAAGATCAAAAGAGCATCATTTTGATTTTCTAGAGATTTTTCATTAAATTGATTATAAAGCTCTATATCAAAATTACCATACTTTACTACAAGATCTTTATATTCATTGTCATTTATGTAATATCGAGCTGTATTATGAATCTCCATAAATAGCTTTGCTATCAATTCTGCTTGAGTCTTTAATGGGCTTTTTGGATTTATTGGAGCTATTTCCCTTTCTGCTAAAAAGGAAAATACAGGTAGGTTTGCTCTTATAGCTAATAATAATTTATTTTTATTTTCTAATTCTGCAAATGCAAACTTTCTACAAGTCATACCTAGAGCATTATTATTTGGCAGGTAACTTAAAATTCCCATAGTAAGATATTTATTAAGTGTTTGCATTTTTATCTCCTTAAATAAAAAAAGGAATATTTTAATAAAAGTTAAAATAAAAAGCAAACTAATTATAAGTTTTATTTATTCTTTAGATCCCCCGCCGCCACCTTCTGATTCAATTCTAACTCTTTTTTTCGCCCCACCTTGTTCTAATTGCTTAGTTGTTTCAATATGTAATTGAAAATGTTCAGAATTTGGCAGCAGCTCTTTAGGGACACTTGTTAGTAAATTATCTTCTAAGTGTAGGTGTTCTAAATTACTTAAACCTCTAATATCAGGTAATTTCCTAATTAAGTTATTGTCTAAAAACAATAGCTCTAGGGCTGTTAAACCTCCTAACCACTCAGGTAAAGTTGTGATTTCATTTTTATTTAACCATAAGTTTCTTAACTTCTTTAATTTTTCAATCCCTTTAGGTACTTTAGTAAGTTTATTCAAAGTAAGCGAAAGCTCTTCTAAATTTATTAAATCGATAATCCAATAATCTATAGATTCAAGCTCATTCTTATCAAGTGCAAGCTCTACTAATGAGGTCACTAAAGAAAGAGCCTCTGGTAATTTTTTTATTTTGTTTGCAGAAAAATCAAGAGTTTTTAACATAGGTAAAGCACATATCCTATCATCTATCTCTGTAAAATTATTTTCAGCAAAATATACATCTTCCAATTTCTTTAAAAGAAAAAATTCACGAGGAAGACTCTTTAGGCCATTATTAGTTGCGTAAAAGTATTTAAGATTCTTAAACAAACCAATTTCAGGGGGCAGACACCCCATTTCACAATCATCACAATCTAAGTATGTAATTTTTAAAACATCTTCTGAATTTGCAATAAGAAAGGCTCGAATTTCTTCTGCGCTACTTTCAGTAATTAGAGGCATTTCATCTTTTAAAATCTTAGCAAATTTTATAAGAGCATTATTATTTTCCCTCCTTATATTTAGTTCATTCAATGCCTTATATCGATTAATATCGTTGTATGCAAAAGGTTTTATCACTGGTCCATATTCTTCTTTTGAGAAAAATTTTTTTACATGAGAAGCTATGTCGTTAAAAATATCGCTTACTTTTTGCGTCAATTCCTCTTTGGGGCTTCTTAGATTCATCCGCTCTACTTTGATTTCTAAATGTTTAAAAAAAGGTAACCTTACTATATCATGTAGTAAATTCATAGAAACTTTCGTTGGACCCATTTAAACTCCCCCTTTGTTAAAAAAAAGGGGGAGTTTAAATGGAAAAGATAATAAAAAGCAACCTAATTATAAGCTCTATTTATTATTTAGATCCCCCGCCACCGGCCCCGCCACCACCAACTTTAGCATCTTGTGGTTCAATTTTAGCTTTTTTATTGGCCCCACCCTTTTCCACTATCTGAGTGCTTCCATTATAATCTATTGTTAAATCTTCTAATTCTGGCAGCTCACTTAAAAGAATCTCTTCGATCAAAGTATTTTCTACATCCAGAACTTTTAAGTTCATTAATTCACTAAGATCAGGCAATTTATTAATTGGGTTATAAGAAACCTCCAATTTTCTTAGCTCTTCTAACTTACCTAACCACTGAGGTAAAGTTCTGATTCCATTATTGTTTAAATATAGCTCTTTTAACATCTTAAGGTTTTCCATCTCCTTAGGCAACTTAGTAATAATGTTCTCAGAAATCGAAAAAATTTCTAAACTTTTTAAAAAGCTAATCGAAGTAGGTATAGCTTCAATCTGATTTTCATCCACTATAATCTCTTTTAATGAAGGTGATAAAAAAAGCTCTTCACCCAATTCATTTATTTCGTTCTTAGAATAATCAAGAAACTCTAGTTTACATAAACTCATCATTCTAGGATCTATGTTTGTAAAACAATTGCTTTTTAAAGAGACACGTTTTAATTTTTTCAAAAGAAAAAATTCAGCAGGAAGATGATTTAGCCCATTGTTAGCTGCTTTAAACTCTTCAAGATTCTTAAATAAAGCTATTTCACTAGGCAAACGCCCCATTTTTAAATTATCACAGTTTAATGTGCCAACTTCTAAAACAGCTTCTAAATTAGCCATAAGAAAGGCTCGAATTTCCTCTACACCACTTTGAGGAATTAAAGGCATTACACACTTTAAATACTTTGCAAATTCGATAAGAGAATCATTTTCAGAACGTATATTTAGATCATTTAATGCCTGATATCGTCTAAGATCAGTGCAATGATAAGGCCTTATCAATTCTGAATATTGCTGTTTTGCGAAATGTTTTCTTACATGTGAAATTACTTCTTGAAAAAATCTGTCTACTTTTTTAACCATTTCAGGATGCTTATTTCTTACATCTATCCTAGATGTTAGGTATGTAAACTTGCTAAAAAACTCTAATCTTACTATACCATTTATTAGTTCTTTAGTAACAGGCATTGGATTCATCTAAAGACTCCTTTATTTAAAAAAAAGAAGAAGTTTAAATAAAGCAAATAATAAAAACAATATACATTTATAATTTTAATTTTTCTTGATAAAGAATTTTAAAATCATCTAGATTTTTAGCCATCAAAAAAGGATTCCTCCCAATTTCTGTTTCTATAGTTGCAAAACAATCTTCTTGTAGCTGTTTTGCTTGTGGATAATTTGGATCCAAAGATAAGTTAAATTCAGCATTTTTTTTACCCAAATTACTAGCAGATAGAATACGGGTATCTTTTGGCAAGGATTTAATTTTTTCTAAAACTTGAAAATATTGGAGCTGATCCTCTTCAAGGATTTTTCCGCAACCACCAATAGAGAGCAGATCTCCACAAAATAATAATTTTAATTCCCTAAAAAAATACATAATATGTTCGTTAGAGTTTGCTGAAAGATGCATAATCTCCATAGAAAAAGGACCAAGAGAAATACAATCCCCATCGGCAAGCTCACTATCTAAGTAGTTAGAATTTTTAGGCCCAAGGATGGGAGCTTTAGATTCCTCTTTTAAAGCAGAGGCGCAAAAATTATGCTTTTTATGGAAATGGGTAATTAAAATTGCTTCTAAACAGCAGCCTATAAGATCAATTGAAAGCTCCACCTCTTTTAAATCTGAAGGATCAATTGCCAAGCACACACCATTTTGTTCAAGCAAATAAGTAAAATCATCTTCTTGAACTTTCAACTGATATAAACTAAATTGTTCTTTATCAACGAGCGTTTCTTCTATTATCTTTTCCATAATATAAAAATATCACAATTATATTAATGAGGAAAGCTTGTTTGCTTCTTTTAATACCTTTTTATATATACTTTTTAATAATCTATCTTTAGTAATCTCCCCATTATTTAATTTAAGTTGTTTTAACAAGGGAGTTTCAATAGCATACACCATCCCTTGAAAAAAAATTTTATAACTTAAATTATTTTCTACATTAAAAATAAAAAGACTTTCAGCAGAGCTTCCTTCTAAAAAGCAGGTAATCAAAAGACTCAATTCATCTAATGAATTTTTTATCTCCTTTTGAATTTGTATAATCTGAAAAGGGGAAATTTCAAACTTTGACTCCAAAGATAAATTATAAATTTTTTCCTTTAAGTTTTCCTTCAGATCAAACATGGTATTGTCAAGTTTTTTTGCAGGGATATTTTTAAAAGTCATCCCAGATCCAGTTGCATCAAAAAAATCGATATTTTTATATTTTTTTGCTACATCATCTATTACATCTTTTTCCATCATCCACCTAGTTTCTAAAGATGGATCATCTCTTAACAAATTTTCTTGTTGGCAGGTTAAATTTTCGCTATAGCGAAGATTATTCTTAAAAGATAGGTCAACTCCAGCAAAATAAATAGGATTACAACCTAAATAAATTGCTGTCATCAAACAAATAGAAGTTACAGAAAGGGCTTCTTCTGAAAGATTTTGTAAAATACCCCCATCTTTTATTTTAAGTTTTTCTTCCACAAAAGCTTCAAAAAGACCTCCTGTATCTGATCTTATATAACCAATTTCTCCAGGAAAAAAGCGGAAAATATCTTTTTGCACCCTTGTACCATAAATAAGAGGGGCTGCAAAACTGTGGCTATAGCGAAGGCGATCGTATTCTTCTTTATTTGGATCTATTGCAAATAATAAATGAGCAGATACCCCCATTTTATCTAATGCTGTAATTGCAGAGCCACCTGCAAATATTAAAACTTTATCATTTAGCTCTTTTAACTGCCCTTTTACTAAACTTAAAGAGGGACCGGCTCCAGCAACTACTGCAGGGGTACCTTTAAACTTATCTTTCCATTTTCCTAAATCAAAAGCCCTTGGTAAATGATTTATATTTGCAAATAAGTTCTCACAAAGTAAAGGGTAATTTATAAGCTCTTTATGAACACTTACCTCTAACACTAATTTACGTAAAAATATTTTTGTAAGAGCATCATATTTTTCTTGATCTAGTCCATTTTTAAAAAATAAAACTCTTTCATATGGGTAAAGCTTGGCAATTTCCTCTGCAAAGCTTTCTATCTTTTTACCTTCCTCTTTCCAATGCACATGAACCCTATCGTTGTTAAACCCCTTATCCATTTTATTATTTATAAAGAATAAAAGTTCTTCTAATCTTTCCACTAAAAAAACAAATTCCACCTGAGGATTATTTTTCAAACTCAACTGAAATTCTTTTGAAATTGGGAATATCCCAAATATAAATAAAACATCTCCATCTATTTTTTTTGGTAAAGGAAGGTGTTGGTAATAATTTCCCTCCTTTTGCTCGGTAAACATAGATAAAGGACCAAGATAAGGGTATTTTTCTAATAAACTCATATATTTTCTTCCTGAAAAATCATCTTCCCATTTTTAATTTTCCCCATTCTACTATAAATTTTTTGCCCCTCTTGATAGGAATCTTCATAAAAAATATCCCCTTGCCATACCCCTGAATATTTAACTATTCCATCCTGGTCATATTCAAATTTATTATAAAAACCACCCTCTTTGTATACAATCTCCTCTATTTTTCTGTTCATACTATCAAAATATTTATGTACCCCAATTTTTTCACCTTTGCTATATGATATTTGATCCAGTACCTTGCCATTTTCATAATAAAGATGATCCCCATCTGGTTTGCCTTTATAAAAATAACCCTCTCTTATCAAAATAGAATTTCTATAAATTTGATATTTACCATCCCTTTGCCCCTTATCCATAGAAGCTAATAATACTAATTCTCCCTTAGATCCGTATTGCTTAAACTCACCATATAATTCTCCTTTAAAATAAAAACCCTCCTCGCAAATAGTGTTGTTTTTATTTTTTAGTAGGTAAAAGCCCTCTTTTTTTCCAAAAATATAAAAATTTCCCGCTAAAAAACCTGTTTTTTCGGAAAATTTTTTAAGAATATTATAATAAAAGGTAAGCTTACATAGAATTTCTTCTGACTCTTCCAGCATATGCTTCCATATTTCCCATAATGGGGCGATAAAATGTAGATAAAAAGGCTCTAGGGAAAATTCTGCCTCTATACATGAGGCATAAATAAGTACCATACTAGGCTCTTTTTCTATTTTATTAAAAAAATCTGCCAAGCTAACAAGCATATTATGATCAAAAAAAAGATCTATTTGATGTTTTATATGTTCCTGATCAAAAATCTTTTCTTTTGGTAATTTGATCATACCCTTTTTTGGCTCCACATCAAGATTTACAATCTTACAATCTTCATCAAAAGCAAACCCTTGTGTATAATGAAACATTTGCTGATCACTAAATTCTTCTTTTAAAGTTTTAAAAAAATCCATCCCATAGTAAAGATCTTTTCTTGTGATAAAACCCTCTTTTTTTAAATTTACTGTTTCTTTAGCTTTTGAAACCCCATCCATCCCCACTAAAAACACCCTTTTTGCTCCAAGGGCAAGGGCAATATGCGCTCCAAAATTTCCAGCATTGAATCCAGCATCAAAAGAAAAATTCTTTCCCCCTATTTGTTTGATCAAAGCATCTTCAATTTCCCACCCTTTGCTTGTTCCCATAAAAACTTTCGGCCCTTTGTGTAAAAATAAAATATCCCTGCTGCATCTATTTTGATAAAAAAGTGGGATAGAAAGATCTTTTAAACACTCATAAATTTCTAAAGGGGGGGATGGATCTACTACTGCATAAAAATCTGGAATAATACCTGCATCTATAAGTATAGGTAAACTTGAACCTACAGCTAATATATAAGGTCTTTTTTTCATCCCTTTTATCTCATCTATTGCTTTAGAAAGAGAAATGCCACTGCCAGTAACTATCACATCTTCATTTACCAAAGCATTAGTAAAATCTCTACCATCTATATATTTAAAAATATGAAGTATATTAGATAAAATATTTGGAAGGATCTGTTCCCCTAAATCTTTATATTCTGAATAGCTTAAAAAAATCCCATCTATATAGGAGGAAACCTCTACAAGAGCACCCCCTTTTTGCACCTTTTTAAATGCAAATTTTTTCAAAATGGGTAAAATTTGTTCCCTTTGATTGGTAGAAAGGTATAAATTTTTATGGGGAGAATA
>JBIKKN010000035.1:0-7349 GCA_044360335.1 Chlamydiia bacterium
AGGCTCTTTACCATAGCGCTGTACTTTTATTAAAATATTTTCTCCAGCAAGCATCACTGGCTTTAAAGCATCTGCAATATTTAAAAAATTGATATAATTAACCCCTTCTTCTAATTTTTGTATGTCACCGATTAAGATGGATGAGTTTGAACTTTTAGCAAAAAGTAAAGTTTTCATTTGAATATCTTTAGTATTATTAAAATCTGTGGTAACTTCTTTTAAATTTAAATCATTTATCTGTTTTATTTTTTCTATCATTTCTAGTGCTTTTTTTGCATTAACATCATCTAGCTTTGCTTTTAAACTTTTTACGATAAATAATGGGAGAATTGCTCTATTATTTAAAATACCTGTGGATAAAAAAGCAAAAAGCCTTGGGTCACAAAGGATAGATTCACTAAGAACCACCCCTGTAAAAGAATTAGAAGAGGATAAAGAATGGGGAATTTTATTTTTATAGGATAAAGTTACAATAACTGAAAAATAAGTGCTTATCAAATAAATAACAGATGTAAAAAAAGCACTAAAAAATAAGGAGAGGGATTTAATAATTCCTAAGTAGAATAAAAAACCATTCAAAGTTAGCGAAAAAATTTTTCCAAATATTATTCCAAAAACTATCCCAAAAACTATTTCTGGAAATTTTTTAAGGAGATTTTCTATAAAAAATACCAAGGCACAAAAAATTAAGCTTATAGCAAAGCCTAAGATACTATTTAATATAAAAGATCGATCAAAAGATGGACAAAACACCACAAAGGATAGGGTGATAAAAATGGTGGCTACCAAATAAAAACTCTTCTTAAATATGTTCATAACCTATTTTTAACTCTTTGATTTTTTAATTTTTTTTTATATTAAAGATCAGCTCTTTTTTTGTCGAGAGAGTCTTGCATTTTTATTGAATTAAAAATCAAAAATAAACCAAAAAGAGTCATTGGAATACTTAACAATTGTCCAATTTGAATAGGAAAGTTTTGATCGTAAACAGACTGAGGAATTTTTAAAAATTCTAAAAAAAATCTTAATCCAAAAGATATAGAAAGAGCTATTCCTGTATAAAAACCTGTTATTTTTTTATATAGATTTTTACTCCAAACCAAATAAATAAAAATAAACACTCCAATGTATAGAATAAATTCATAAATTTGGATGGGATGTCTTGGAAACACCCCTGATCCATCTGCAGGGTTTAAAAAAATTATCCCCCAAGGGGCAGAAGTTTGACTACCTAATATCTCTTGATTGATAAGATTCCCAATTCTTATGAAAGCACAAACAAACATTGTAGGCGCACTAATTAAATCCATAAAAGTTAAAAAACTTAAGCTTTTATTTTTTTTAACAAAAATATATGCAGCAAGTAAAATTCCAATAATACCCCCATGACTTGCAAGTCCCCCTTCCCATGTTTTAAAAATATCTAAAGGAAAGTAGATAAATTCTATGATATTTTCATAAAAAATGATATGGCCGAGCCTTGCTCCCACAACTGTTGCAACAATAATATAAAAGAGTGCGCTTTCTGAAAAAATTATACTCTTTTTTTCTATAGATTCTATTTTTTTTGGATATACCTCAAAAAGGTATAACCTTAATTTCAATTTTTCTACTAATTCATAGTCAGAAGATCGTTTTTTAAAAAAAAGATAATACCTTTGATTTTTTTTGGAAAGCTTATATCCATCAGGGATTTTAATGTCTTTAAATTCCTTTGGTATGGAAAAAGTATTTAAATTTTGCCGAATATGCATCCATATAAATAATCTATAGCCTAAATAGAAACTGCCAGCAAAAATCACCCCATACCATGCAATAGGGTGATTGATAAAAGGAATTTTAAAACAAATAGGATTTACATCAAATCTCATCCAAAGGAGCAAAAAATTAACCATAAAATCACCTTCTACAATAACTATCAGTATAGATTTTTACCTATTATAATGGTATGATAGTTTCCTATGAAATATAAAATTAAAATATTTTGCGTTGGCAAAACTTTATCAGGTTATCTAGAAGAGGGGGTGGAGCTTTATACCAAAAGATTAAAAGCAAATGCAGAAATACAGTGGGTGATACTAAAATCTGATAAAGAGCTTTTTCAAGAGATTAAAGATATTTCTTACTACTGCTTTGATGTGCTAGGAATATCTCACTCAAGTGAGAGTTTTTCAAAAATTATTAGTAGTGAAGTATCTCATAATTTTGTGATTGGAGGGGCTTTTGGCATCCCAAAAGAAATTTTACTAAAAGCAAAAGGCTTAATTAGTTTTTCAAAATTTACCTTTCCCCATGAACTTGTAAGACTTTTAGTAATTGAACAGCTCTATAGGGCAGTAGAAATAGCTAAAAACACCCCCTATCATAAATAAAATAATTTTTATATACATTTTAATTCATAATAAACTATAATTATAATATGAATATACAATTTAGTAATTATTTTAACTTTAATATAGAAATTAGGGCTATAAGAAGCGAAAAAGCGACCTTATTAGAAATTATAGAGAAGGTTTCCTTAATTGCTTTTAAAATCATTTCCTACCTCACAATAATCATCCCCATTTTCTGCTTTTTCGGCTATTTGGCTCAAAAAAAGATCAGAGTACAAGTAGAAAACCCCCCACAAGCCACCGAAAAAAATACACCACAAACTACACCACAAATGGATAAGCTCGAAAAAATCGATGAAAAACCTCCAATAGAAATAGATCTAAATGATAGACCCAAAGAGGTTGATGAAATAAATCAAATACGAGATGATTTTTCAAAAGATCGTGATATACAACTTGAGCGTTTGACAATTGAGATGGTAATACCAGATCATTACAAAAAAAATTATAGAAATACTGGTTATTTTATACTCTTTATTAGATTCAATCAACCAAGTGAATTTTGTAAATTTCATATCTCTTTGGATAGAAAATCCCCAAAATTTGCTGAAGCAAATCGAATAATTGCAAAATTATTATTTGAAAATAATATTAATTCATTTAAATTTGTTAATCCTGAACTAGAAGAGGATGAAATAAAGGGAACTAATGTGGAGGGTAAAGAATTTTGTGTATATTTGGAGAGGTCAGAATTTGAAAATTCCCGTGAATTAATAAAAAAAATTAATGAAGAACTAAAAAAAATTGGAATAGAAAGGGGCAAACCAAGTAGGGGAGATCTTTTATTAGGCCAAGATGGTTTTTGTTATTCTAGAAATCCTAATAATTTTTTTGGCAACTACCTGTCTGCAGATTATCTTATGGCAGCTGGATTTACTAGTTTAGAATCCGCCTATATTTCAACAGGGGGGCTTCTTGGAGATCTTAAGCTATTGCCTAAGGTAGATAATCTTACTACATTTAATAATCTTCCTAAAAATTTAAGCAAGGATCTAATAGAAAAATTTGTAGAATCATTTGAAAGGGATTGTTTTAGTGCGCCAGGAAGAGTAGATTTTGTTGGAGCTTTATGGCTTGTATTAGGAGATTTGGCTGGTTCAAAGAAATACGCTTGCCCTCAAAATTTGGAAATAATTTTTCCTGTGATTTACAACGATGCAATGAAAAATACAAAAAGTCTATTTTGGAATATACCATCTTTTATGGAAGATTCAATGTTTACTTTAGCCGAATTTAATAGAATTTTTAATGAAGCTGCAGCTTGTTTGGTTTATGAATTTGAAAAAAGAAAAATTTCTATAGAAAATGCACCAGGAGGCATTCTTCCGGCTATTTATCACGCTATATTAGCCCCCTTGGCGCAAACTTTTTTATCGAAAGAGAAAAAAGAGGAAAAAATAGGAAAGGTAGTTGATTTTCTATCAACTCAAAAAGATAAAATCGTAGAGTATATTGTTTCTTGTGGTCTGCGTGATAGAAGTAAAATTCAAATAGAAAGAGAAGAGCCTATTTTATTAGGTTCTTGATCGGATAAGATTTTTTCTACGTACGATTCGATAAATGGGATATATGGTAACAGGGATTTTGTGATGGAGGAGAGTTCAGCTAGATAAAACTCTTTAAATACAGATTGTTTGTTATGCATAAGGTTATAAAGGTGCCATTTTTGAAATCTATCAAAAGGGGTTTCATTTTTTTCCTTAAGGTAATAGAAAAAGTAATGAAGGTAATATAGGCAGACTCTTTTTTTGATGGTTTTTTTCCAAGGAGCAAGCCCTGGATGTTTTTTTATAAATTTTTTAGTAATTATTTCTATAATTTCATCGTGGGGAAGATTTTTTAGATGTAGAGTCTTCATCTCTTCCAGTAAGAGTTTAAAAATGGAGTGATTTTCAGAGAACTTTAAATGGCAAGCAAGGGTTAAATTTTGAATGCTCCAATAATGCACTCTATCGTTTAAATCCGACACTTCAAGTTCGCTGATTTTTTTTAAATGTTTTATAGAAATATCAACGATGTCTAAAAAAGCAGAATCTTGTTTATCAAGATAGAGGGATGCAATTTCATCTTCTATAGTACTAATTAGGTGAGTGGGTATTTTCCAAGAATCTTGTAGATCATCTTTAATATTTTTCCATATAACAACCTCAAGCATATCTATTTTTTCCAAAGGAAAATTAGGTAAATCTTGCATTCTGTCAAAAATAGACAGAAGAGAAGTTAATAAATAGTTTTTTACATTAACGATACCGTTTTTTTCCGCTAAAAGTATTTCTTGGTTGATAAAATAAAATATTTCCCTTCTAATTACTGGCTTACCAAGATTAAAATCACATGATCTTAATGAATAGATATATTCAATAGCAGATTTTAAGCCGCTATATGCTGAATCCCTATCTAAAGAGCCTTTTAATCTAAGTACAAAAAGAATTCTTCTTACAAAAGAAAGTCTACTTTGAGCAGAAGTTTTATTTTCCCCTTCTAAAAATAGTGCATATTCCTTTTTAATAAACTCTTCGATTTGAGTTAAAGAATCTTTTGGGTAGAAGCTATGAAGTGGGGAGCAAGGGTACATTTTATCTGCAATAATAGAAGAAATTTGGGGAGTAAGCTCTCTAAAATTTCTTATTCTATTAATAGAAAGCAAGCTTTTGATTTTTATACTTAGCTTTTCTTGAAGCTCTTCTTGAGAAAGTAATGGATGTTCAGAGATAATTTCTAGCTGGAAACGTATTAAAAGTTTATCTAAAGTATCAATTAATTCATATGGGGAGTTTGCCTTATCAAAAGAGGGGATTAGCTGTTTTTGCATAGCCCATATAACTTTTGTAAGTTTACTTTTTTCAATAGAGATACCATCAATTGCTGCAATACACTCAGAAATTTTACCTGTAATGTGATGGGCAAAATGGAAGGAAATATGGGAAGAAGGAAGGGATTTTTCAAAAAAAACAGATAAATTTTCCCTTATTAGGTAGGAGATATCAAGTTTGCCATTTTGACTATAGGCATAATGTTTTTCTAAATGCTTTAAGTAGTAGTGGATTTTTTCCCATGTTTTTTTTAATGCAGAAATTCCTAAACGGTAATGAGGAAAGTGCTCTCTAAATTCTGGAAGTACTTCAGCAAGGAGTGTTTTTTCTATATTTTGAGACCATCTTTTTGGTTGAGAGTCTTTTACAATCTCTTTTTTTAAACGCTTGGAAAGAAATAAGGATAGCTCGGAAAATGGATCGTGAAAATCGTTTGCCTCTTCTACAGGGTATAAGTATCCATGACGGTGTAAAGCCTGTTTAGTTTCATTAGAATAGATTTTATTTAAACTATCTGCAGAAGAGTTAGAAATATCATGAAATTTTTCCGACATTTTATATAGTATTTTTTTTAAGTATAAGTTCTTGTTCTATATTAAATTCTATTTTTTGTCTAATGATTATATTAAATATTTAATATATGAATTAATTAATTATTAGGATCGTTAACTTAATCCACTAGTAGAGTTTAAGTTAAGGGGTTTTTTTCTTTTTATAAAAGTTCCTTTTTTCTAAAAGAAAAACCTGGTATAGTTATTCATAATTTCGAAAATAAAATTACCAGAGGATTTTTTCACTTATGAATTATACATGGATAGCAGGCCATTTAGGCTCTGAACCAGAAACAAGATTTACACCATCGGGAAAAAAAGTTGTATCCCTTAGAGTTGCTTGCAAATCTAGAAAAGGTGGGAAAGAGGAAACAATGTGGTGGAAAGTTACTATTTGGGGTGATACTTTTGATAAAATCTTACCTTACTTTAAAAAGGGAAGCCCTATTGTTGTTTGCGGAGAAATGACCCCTCCAGAAATTTATCAAAATAGAGAAGGGGGAACTCAAGTTTCTTTAGGGATAACTGCTAACCACATTTCCTTTAGCCCTTTTGGAAAGGGTAAGTCTAATGAAGAAGGCCCTAGCGGGCAAGCTCAAAACTTCTCTAATTCTTATTCTCAAGAATCAGCTGTATATCAAGGAGCTAGCGGACCAGATTTTATTTCTGACGAAGAAATTCCTTTTTAATTTGGATAAAAACTTAAAATTTTTTAATACATCTATTCTATTATCTTCTGATTTAGGTAGATGTATTTTTTTTATCAAATATTTGCATAAAAATGTCCAATTTGCTTAGTTTGTGTTAGATCTTGTGGAAAATAAGAATAGTAAAAATTTAAAATCAACATAAAAGAGGTAATATGAAAAATTTAAGTATATTTGCAATATTTGCAATTGCTGCAGGAATGTGTTTTTCCTGCTCAGAGCAAGAAAAAGAAAAAGGAAGAATGCCAAGTAGAAAGGCAAGTGGTTGCAAAAGTTGCAGCTGTTTAGAAAGCTCTTCTGTAAGTATAAAAAAAGCTGTGTAAATTAATAGATTTCTTTGAAAACTGCATTTAATTGAAAAAATGGCAAGTTTTCAAAGAAGTTTAAGGGATAAAGAACTTTTAAAAAAAGTTCTTTATCTTAAATCTGGAGAAAAAAAATGAACAAACTTTTAATTTTTAGTATATTAACTGTGTTTACAATAGCGTTTTCCTCTTGTGGGATGATGGATAAAAAGGAAGAAAAAGAAAAAAAACCTTCCCATTCTACTCATAGAAGATATCATGCTGAGCCTTCAAAAGATAGCTAAGATTTTATCTTAACTAATCATTTTACGTACAAAAGGTCTTTAACCTACTACATTTGTAGTAGGTATTTTATTTGAAAAATTTTTAAAAAGAAAATCAAAAGTATAATTTTTTTTGAATTAAACTCTCATTGTGCACAAAATAAAGGGATAAGAAGAATTTATCGTGCAAATATTTTTTTAATATAATAACCTAAATTATATGTATTATCTACTTTTCTTTCTTTTGTCTATTTGCTCCCTTCATAGTATGAATGGGGTATTTTCAAGCCCAGGTATTGGTCTTTATCTTGATGCTG
>JBIKKN010000036.1:0-7336 GCA_044360335.1 Chlamydiia bacterium
GTTGGCAAATCTGGAAAATATTCAGATTTTACCATTACATGCTCATAAATTTTATCAGCAACCATCATTGTACCAATAGAATGATCATATCTTTTATGATTCCCCCCATTGTAAACAAAAGCCGCAGCTGCTATCTGATGTATACCTTGCAATCTTTTAAAAGGTAAAGATGCAATAAGCTCCTCTTCCCAACTGTTTATCACTATAAAACCATGGATAGGATCAAATATTTTTTTCATCTGTGCTTGTTTCCTAAATTTTTATAAAAGGCATAAGCTTTTGAAGATCTACCCCTTCTCCTAAAAGCTCTTTTATATAACCATTTTCTAAATGAAGGATCTTACTGGCAAAAGGGTGTAGTTTCACATCATCTTCCATTAAAAGCACAGTAACATTAAAATCTACCGCAATTTCATGAAGGTAGGTCATCACAATTACAGCTAATTTATGATCCATAAAGGAGCTAAAATTATTCAATATAACAATAGATGGCTCAGCAATTGTTGCCTTTGCTACCCCTAAAATAGCTTTTGTATGTTTTTTTAATGTGGAAATTTTATTTTCTATTTCCCCATCTATGGAAAAATATTTTGTAATATCAGCTATTTTACTATTTATTTGCTGCTTAGAAAACCCTTTGGCAATTAGAGGAATACTTAAAACTTCTCTTACTGTAAGAGATTCTATAAATCGTATCAAATTCGATCCAGTATACCAATCCTCCTTGCTATCAATCTTTACCTTTCCATCTGTTGGAAAAATCAAACCTTTGGCTAACATTAAAAAAGCCATCTTTTGCTCTAAAGAAGAACCCTTTATCATAAAAAGTTCCCCCTTTTCGATAGAAAGGGTAATATTTTTTAAAATAATATTGCCATTTTCTACGTAGGAAACATCAGAGAATTCTATTTTTGACATAATTTCTCCTTCCTATAAAAACTGTTACAGATGTTGCTATTAAAGCTGTTAATAAAGCTGCGCTTATAGATTGAATAAACAAATTAAAAAGTATCTCAAACGGCAACTTTGTAAACACTGACCCTATTAATAAAACTAAAGGTGCCAAAGAAGATAGCACTACTCCATACAATCCAAAACTAAAAATACCTTTTATTATATTTATCCCTTCAAGAAATAAAATTATTAACTCTTTATAAAGACTTGCAGGAAAAAGAGCCGCAGATAAAATAATCCCTAAATAAGAAATCATCGATATCAAAGAAAGTAGAGAAAAGTAACTGCGTAATGCTTCATTTCTTGCAATAATGGATTTATTATATAGATATTTATATTTAGAAGAATGAACAGCAATATACTCACCTGTAGCTTCAAATGTATCTACCCATTTTTTTTCCGATACCCCTTCCTTTAAAGAGATCACCAAAATCTCTGGCCTTTCTTCCACCTTATAAAATCCTTCTAAAGACATACAAAGCTGACAAACCATTAATACATCTTTATGCTTATCTATATTTTCCTTGTAAGGAAAATCAAAACTTTTTGGATTTAATAAATCATTACTTTCCTTAGAGATCACAAATATATCTTTGCCAGAAAATTTTGGAATATGAGAGGTGTATTTTTCCAAAAAAATATGCTTTTGCATACTCACAGCAAAAAAAACACCATTGCAAACAAGGGAAGAGGCTATAGAAAAAACTAACAACCCCCGCCTTCTAGATACTATGGAAAAAATAAGAGATAATAGCAAAGCTTACCCTTTTAAGTTACTTTGTAAATTATCCTCCTTATGTCATCCTAGCGATTATAATTCAAATATTTTTTTATAAATCAATCCTTCATTTTGATGAGCTTAATAGGATAACAGATGGAAGCTCATAAAAACCTACTTTCTTCTGTAAATGCATTAGATCTTTTTGAAAATCACTCTGATAAATTTTTTCACTAAAATCAAAAACTAAAAAATCCCCAAGTTCTCTATTGATTCCATTGTAATAGAACGCATGGATGCAAGAATTTTCTATTATCCCTTCTAAAGGATTAATAGATAGAACATAAATATGTTTTTTCACCCATTCTTTCCCTTCATTGGATAAAAGTTCAAAGGCAGCATTGTATATCCTCTCTGCTTGTTTGTCACAAATATGAAGAATTTTTGCATCTTTGCAAACTTTATTAAAAAGTTCTTTTTTTTCCATAAAAAACTTGGATAAACTTATAGCATTTTCCTCTTCGGTCTGATTTTTTTGTTGAATAGCACCTTTTAAATCGTTTGTTTCGTTATATACCCCAATAGTCATTACCCCTTCTGGGATAGCACCAGAAATAGAGCGTCCCATTATTTTCCAACTTTCATTAGTGGTGTTTTTTCCATTCATATAAGTAACAATTGCTATTTTATTTTCCGCCCCACGAAAAAGCTGAGGAAAGTAATCCATTAAATTAAAATAGCCCTTAACTTTTTCTTCCTTGCTGAAATTAAATTCAAAAGAGGTGGGTAAAATAATAATCATCTCCAACAGGTGAGTATCGATTTTTGCTAACCCACAAAATTCTTGAGTACGAAAAGAACCATTACCAAAAGATAAAGATTTATTAATAAAGCATGGAAAATTAGCTAAGATAGCCCATTTTATCATATAAAAACTCCTTTTTCCTCCCTCCACAATCTTCTGAAATTTTCCTTGAAAATTCATCATACTCATAGTTAGTAACAAGCCCCGATGGATCTTTATAAGATTTTAAAAATTCACCATCATATTCCCAGCTCTCTTCAAACAGCCCTGACTTTTTCAAAACCAGTCTGTTTAAAGAATCATAGGTGCAGCTTACCCCATCTTTATCGGCAAACCCACTGCCTTCCCCATTTGAAGAATCTCTTATGCAATCACCAAATAAAAAACCCAAAAAACGAAAAATAAAAAGAAAAAATCTTTGCATAACATTAAACACCTATTTACTTAAAAAACATATTTTATAAAATTAAAATTTATATCTGTCAACATAAATGATTTAACAACTGGAGTAAGCTTAAGCCCCTCTGTTATTGCAGAATAACTATTGCCTACTACAAGTGTAGTAGAGGCCAATCTAACCTATCAACTTTTCTCCTATTTGCTCCGCAGGGGCAATAAAAAGTGTTTTGAGGATTTTTTTCAGTATAAGATAACTTTGATAATCTTATCCTTTTAACAAAATTAACATTTACTTCTGCTTGATCATCTTTAATTTTTCTTTCCAAAGTAAAATGTCCTCTTTGTTCATTTTCTCAGCAGCTGTTTTTTTGTAACACAAAAAACAAAAGCCCTGCTCTGCAATAAATGATCTAACTACTGCAGTAAGGATAACTCCGTCTGTTATTACAGAATAAGTATAAATCATTTGATCAGAGGACTCTTCTAAAAGATCAAATATCACTGGACTATCAAACTGATTTTTAGTAGCCATTTTTTCTACTTCAAATTTTTTATTTATGGAAGTATTTTGTAGAGCCCCAGTAGTGCATACTTCTAAAGATTCTTTTAAATCATTTCCTATTTGATCAGAGGGAATATAGCAAGTCCCAATACTTCCACCTCCAATATCTATATTATAAAAAAACTTCCAATCGGAAAATATAGACTCCAAATCTAAAAAACTTTGAGATCTATCCGCTAAAGAGATTGCCAAAGAAGTACGCCCAGCTTTTTCAAAAGGGAGAACCTGCGTGGATTCTTTTAAGACCTTTATCCAATTTTCTCTCTCAAGAGCAGTCATTGGGGCGTCTTTCTTAGTGATTATAATACAATGGGATCCTAATTTAGTTAAAATCTGCTTTGTCATATTGTGCTGAATACGGCTATTTTTATAGGGTTCATGTAAAATCCATTCATACAAATTTTCATTTTTTGAGGACTCTATCATATTCCAAGTAATTTTATTCTCTGGATAAGTCTCTAAGAGATATTTTCGAACAGTGCTTGTAACAGTATAAGCATCATTAAGTCCAATTCCTAATCCCAATCGATCTTTATACATAATAGTAATAATCTCTTGCCAGTTTTCACCATTTTGACCTACCGGAACATATTCTACTAGCGCATCTTTTTGAGTAACACTCCTAGCAAGTTCTTTCCAGCTGTTAAATTCCTGAGCAGGTAATTTAAGGGCAATAGTCTCTGGCGGGCTCTGTTTAATTTTACCCTTATCAATCTTTATCTTAGAATTTTTCAATTCATTTATATCAATTTTCTCTAGAGTTTTGTCTTCTTTATTAATAAGATATACAGAAACTGGCTCTATCTTATTTTTGCCTAAGCAACCTAAAAAAGTAATACTCATTAACAAGAAAATGCCCCTAATCAAATGTTTAAACTTTCCTTTTATATCTACCACTTAAGCGCTCCCCTTTAACAATTTTTTTATATTAAACATTTTCAATTTTTAAAAACAATACCATGCGATAATCATAAAAGCCACCTATTTTCTCACGAAAGAATCAAAAACTTGCCACATCTTTTTTTTGAATTTATTCTAAGAACGTTTTAATATTTAACCATATTTTTATCCATGGGAGTTGCTATTAAAATGAAGTTTTTTTATGTTATTTTTATGTTAACCATTCTTACAACAAATTATTGCAACTGTTACGATATACTTAGAAAATCCCATCAATTATTAATCGTTACTACCAATCACTGGAATGAAAAACAAGCAAATCTACAACTGTATGAGAGAGTAAACACTGATGCAAATTGGACGGCTGTGGGAAACTCTATACCAGTTGTTTTGGGCCAAGGAGGGCTTGCTTGGGGTATTATCTTACATCCGGCAACTACCAATATACCTTTAAAAAAAATGGAAGGGGATAAAAAATCTCCGGCAGGAATTTTTTCTCTGGGTAAAGCATTTGGTCTTGCCCCTAATTCTGAAATCAAGCATTTGAAAATTGATTATCTCTACCTTGATGAATATACTGAGGCTGTTGACGATCCAATGTCTGATTACTATAACCACATAGTTAGTAACAAAGATGTGATTGTCGATTGGAATAGTTCAGAGAAAATGAACAAAGAGTCTCTTTATAAAATGGGGATTGTGATCAATCACAACTTTCCAAATCCTCAGCCAGCAGCAGGCTCAGCAATCTTTTTCCATATTTGGAGAAAAAAAAGATTCTTCTACAGCAGGCTGTACTGCGATGAGTGAAAAAAATCTAACTAGAGTTTTATCTTGGGTAGACCAGGATAAAAATCCACTTTTAATTCAGTTGCCTATCTTTAAATATCATGAATTTCAAAATGATTGGAATTTACCGGATCTTTCTGCAAAAATCAAAAGTTTGCCTTTCGAAAATAAAAGCGCCATAACCTATAATCTTTTGAACCTTTCTAAGCTAAGCTCTGATATCATCCTTGATATCCGCTATGCTACAAGTAATAACTTTTTAGGATTTCCTCTTTACTCCAAATCAGCATGTTATTTACATAAAAATGCTGCCGAAGCACTTGTAAAAGTTCAAAAGGAACTTTCACTAATCAATTTAGGCCTTAAAGTATTTGATGGATATAGACCACTTGCAGTTCAACAAATGATGTGGGATAAAATTCAAGATGAGAGGTATGTATCAAACCCTGCAAAAAATAAAGGGCGTCACACTCGAGGCACAGCTGTAGATTTAACTCTTGTCGATAGCGATGGAAATGAGCTAGAAATGCCTACAGAATTTGATAATTTTACAGAAAAGGCTCATAGCAATTACCCTGATATATCACAAACTGCTTTTAAAAACAAAGCTTTACTATCAGAAGTTATGAAAAAGCACCATTTTCAACCACTATTAACGGAATGGTGGCACTTTGATTTTGAAGGCTGGGATGACGATGTTAAATTCCCACCACTAAACATTGACTTTGAGCAAATCAAATAGACCTATTTTGAAATTGACTCAGCTAATTTAAATACATTAGAACTATAGCGGCTACCGGACTTGAACCAGTGAGTGACCTGCCGATTATGATGGAGGAGGTTTTCCCCTCTTACCTTTACCACCCAACCTTATTAGCTAGTATGGTAAAGGATTCTTGTAAAAAACGCAACTTGATCTTGCTGAATAAAACTCGTTGTTTTGCAAGTGCATTGCACCATTTTTGCACCACTTAATACTAATCTAAGTCACCTATTTGATAAACTATATGAACAGAATTTAGATAATAGGGGCATGTATCCCACTCCCTTTCAAAAGCAGCTGAATTAACCGTAATCTCCCATCCATGACAAGGGTCTCGCAGTCTAACTGTAAGTAGATCTTCTGATACTTCATCCACAACAAGAGCATGACCTGGCAGATTAACAATGCACGAACCATTGTTTAAAATCAATTCTCTTAATGACTCTACTTTTAAAGTTTTAACCTTAGTTTCAATAGGATTATATCCTGCTTGTTCTATATCATCTCGCTCAATATTTGCTTGAGATTCTCCCCTAGTCTTTAAAAGATTCCAGTTAGGTGTTCCACCTTTATCAAAAATAAGCATAGCAGAGCTCGCTGCTGTACATGAATATATCGATTGCTGTTGAATAATTGCTTTTCCATGCTGTGAATATCTAACTTCTAATGTCCAGTTATCTATTTGCTTACAAAAAAAATTCTTTCCTCCTTCAACATGAATTTCTTTTCTTTTGGAAATAGGTAATTTACTTACAATGTCTTCATTTTCGAAGTTTTTTGTTTTATTATAGTCGATAGGCACTTGATCACCATTTAGAGGGGGGAGCCTTCTCTCTTGAATTACATCTTGTTTTTGAGTTACATAAAGATTAAAAATAATTTTATAACTTTTAGAACAATCCTTTGCAATATAACCAATAAGAGCAAGAATAGAGGTTATAGGAAGTAAAAGAAAAAATAATGCTAAAGCAAAAAATCTTTTGTCAAAAGAGTCCAATTTAGCTGAAGAAAATCTATATTCTTGTATCTTACTTTTTTTAACTTTTACTGTTCTTCCCAATCCGATACGCAATAATCCGAGCCCAAAATTACCTATTTTTTCCCCACAATCAACATTTCTATCTTCACTAAAATTATTAAAACTTATCATCAAAAACCAAAATTAATATTATTATCTAATATAATTATAACATAATATATAAAATTTTTCAATAAAATTTAAACCTCTAATTATCAACTACTAACAGATATTTTACAGGGTTTTTTAATTTTTCTTGATAGATAAGGGAATCTTGTTCACCATTTAGCTTTAGGTAGATTAAGGGATTATGGGCAAATTCAAAATGAAAAGAATCATTTTATAAATCTCGTTTAGACTAGTCTAATATTAGAACTATAGCGGCTACCGGACTTGAACCAGTGACCTGCGGATTATGATTCCGTTGC
>JBIKKN010000091.1:0-4365 GCA_044360335.1 Chlamydiia bacterium
TAGACTCATAAGCTAATCTTTTTTCATAAAGCAAAGTAAAAATCCACTGTGTCCACTTATAATATTTAGGACTTGATGAAGCTATTTCTCTATCCCAATCATAACTAAAACCTAAAGATTTTAATTGTCTTTTATAAGTTTTTATATTTTTTTCTGTGGTTATTTGTGGATGAGTACCTGTTCGAATTGCATATTGTTCAGCAGGGAGGCCAAAGCTATCCCAACCCATAGGATGTAAAACATTAAAGCCCTTTTGCCTCTTATACCTTGCTATCACATCGGTACCTGTATAGCCAACTACATGACCTACATGGAGCCCTGCCCCACTTGGATAGGGAAACATATCCAATATATAGTATTTAGGGAGAGCTTCATCAACTTCTGACTTAAAGGTTTTATTCTCCTCCCAAAATTTTTGCCACTTTTCTTCAATTTCAAAATGATTATATCTTTTATTCATGAGATTATCCAAATATTAGTTTTAAACTATAATAGCTGAATAGGAAACTGTGATCAATCTAAATTTATGAAAAATATTTATTGTTTCTTATCTTTCATCTCTTTATGATTGTAGAGAAATCTTATTCAAATTTAAGAGCATATGCAAGATATACTAAAAAACACTCAATGTAAAGTCATCTTAGAAGACTTTGATTATAAAACGGATTTAGAATTAAGACTCTATCTAGAAAAACTATCTGTAAAAGATATTTTTGTTTTAGAAGAAATTTTATATAGTCCTTTAAAAATTTCTATGGAAGAGATCTCTTCAAATACAGAGTTAAGTTCCCATGAACTATTTAAATCGATGGAAAATTTACTACCATTAAAATTGTTTTCTTTAGAGGAGGATTTTTTATTGGTAAACAAAGAGAGGAGAAAATATTTTGAAATACTGATAGAAAAATTTTCTAAAGATTTCTCTCCTAATTTAGATTTTTTTAAAGAAATTTTAAAAGTTGTTCCTATTCATTGTTTAGTATCTTGGTACCACATTCCAAGAACATCTAATAATATTTTTAATTCTTTAGTGGAAAAATACTTTAAAACTCCAAAACTATACCTTAAGTATATCAAAGAGACCCTTGCAGATCAAAAAATATTAGAAGATATTGTGGAAATGGTTCTAAATTCTCCAAATGCTTCATTAAATGTTAACCATCTATTAGAAAAATATCCTTTTTCTGAGGTAGAACTTGAAGAAAAAATTTTATTTTTAGAGTATCATTTTATACTGTGTGTGACCTATGAGATTAAAAATAGCAAATATGTAAAATCTCTTAGTTTGTTTGATGAACTTAAACAGTGGCTTAAAAAAAATTCTACTAATACTGTAATAGAAAATAAAGATCTCCCAGAAGAAGAAGTAGATGCAGTTGCAAAAGAAGAATTCTCTTTTATTAAAGATATGTCTTTAATTTTAGAGCTTTGTGAAAAAGAGCTCTTAAAAGTAGAATTTCATCAAAAAGATGAGCTTTTTTACCTTTCTTCTGAACTTAAAAACCAACCACTTTTGACTGAAAATTCCCCTTTTTATATGGCAAGGGTAATAAATAAAAATTTACTTCTTGGTTTAATTGTAATAGAAGGGGATTACTTAAGACAAACACCCCCTGCTATAAAGTGGTTACAAACCCCTATAAAGCAAAGAACTTTAATTACTTTTAAACATCCCTACAATGCTCTTTCTCATAAAACAAATTTTTCTTTTCATCAGCATGATAGAAATATTATTGAAGTACAAAAAGCCCTTGCGGGGATAAAAAGTAACACTTGGATTCTATTTGATGAGTTTATAGAAAATTATTACTCTAATACAAATTCCTTAAAGCAGGCAGAACTCCTTAAAGTGGGTAAAGAGTGGAAATACACATCTGCAGAATATGTGGAAAAAGAAATTGCTTTTATCAAAGAAGTAGTGATGTCTTGGCTTTTTGAGTCCGGAATGATTATACCTGGAAAATACAAAGGCAAAGATTGCTTCAAAGTTAGCTCTTTAGGTTTTGAGCTTTACTCATGATGATCCAAGCGGTGTTTTTTTCTTACCAAAGATATTAAACTACCCATTAATAGGGAATCAAGCTCCCTTTCTGAGTATTTATGATCTAAGGTATAATTTTCATTTTTTGTAATATTTTTTACAGTAAGTGGCTTATCAGACTTTAAACAGCTATGTAAATTATCAATTTCAAGTACATCATCCCTAGAAATTTTATCATAATCATGAGGATTTGCAAAAGTTATCGGCAAAACCCCAAAGTTAATAAGATTTTTTCTGTGTATCCTTGCAAAGCTTTTTGCTAAAACTGCACGCACTCCCATATATCTTGGAGAAATAGCAGCATGCTCCCTTGAAGAGCCTTGCCCGTAATTGCTTCCTCCAACAATTAAAGATCCTGTACCTTGAGCTTTCATTGCCCTTTCATAGTAGGTAGGATCAAGTCTTGAATAAGTATATTCACTTATTTTTGGGATATTACTTCTGTAGGGTAAAACAAGAGCTCCGGCTGGGGATATATCATCTGTGGAAATGTTATCGCCAACTTTTAACAATACAGGGGCTTTTATACTTTCTGGTAATTTCAAGAATTCAGGAAATTCTCCAATATTTGGACCTTTTATAAGTTTACCTAAATGACCATCTACAGATGGAGGAATTAAATCAGAAACAATTGTCATTTTTTTTGGCTCTTTAAATTTTGGATATTTCATTGGCAAATCCCTTGGATCTGTAATCACCCCTGTAATAGCTGAGGCTGTAGCAGTTTCTGGGCTACATAAATAAACCTGATCTTCTTTTGTACCTGATCTTCCAGGAAAATTTCTAGGAGTTGTTCGAAGACTTATAGTATTTGTAGCTGGTGCTTGACCCATTCCAATACAACCATTACATCCAGCTTGGTGAATTCTTGCTCCTGATTTTGTTAAACTCTCAATATACCCTTCTTCTATTAAGTATACTAAAGATTGTCTGGAAGATGGATTAATATCAAAAGAAACATCTTTAGAAATAACTTTTCCAGCGGTCATCAAAGCAGAAATTGCAAAATCTCTAGGACATGGGTTAGCAGAAGATCCAATATATGCTTGAGAAATTGGTTTACCAGCAATATCTTTAACTCTTACCACATTACCAGGGCTTGTAGGCATTGCAATTAAAGGCTCAACTTTTGATAAGTCAATCTCATCTTTTTCATCATATTTTGCATCCGCATCTGCTGAAAGCTCTACCCAATCAGCCTCCCTTCCCATTAATTTTAAAAATTTTTTTGTAACATTATCAGATGGAAAAACAGTAGATGTTGCCCCAAGTTCAGCCCCCATATTAGCAATCACATGCCTATCCATAATACTTAAGTTTTTTACTCCAGGACCGTAATATTCTATTATTTTACCAACTCCTCCTGATACATCGTGCCTTCTTAACACCTCTAAAATCACATCTTTTGCACTTACCCACTCAGATAACTCACCTGTAAGTTTTACTCCCATTATCTTTGGCATGATAGTATAAAAAGGCTCTCCAGCAATTGCTAAAGCAACTTCAAGCCCCCCTGAGCCTATTGCAAGCATCCCTAAACAACCAGAAGCTGGAGTGTGACTATCTGATCCAAGTAATGTTTTTCCAGGTATACCAAACTTTTCACATTCAATCATATGACTTATACCATTTCCAGGTCTTGAAAACCAAAGTCCAAATTTTGCTGCTGCCGATTGTAAATATAAATGATCATCAGCATTTTTATTATCTGCTTGAATTTGATTGTGGTCTACATACTGACAAGAAATTTCGGTTTTAGCCCTTTTTAAACCAAGAGCTTCAAGCTCAAGCATTACCATTGTACCTGTTGCATCTTGGGTAAGAGTTTGATCTATTTTTATACCAATTTCTTCCCCAATTTTCATTTTTCCTGAAACTAAGTGACTCTTTATAAGCTTTTGAGCAACATTTAAACCCATTTACATTCTCCAAAATATTCTCTATTACCACAACTTATAAGAGGAAAAAATCCTTAATGCAATAAAAAAATAGTATTTTTACATATTTTGAGGGTAAGGCCTTTTATTCCAATAAGTTGGCCCATAATCATAAGTTAGCTGCTCATCTTTAGCTATAGCCTTATTTGCAAAAAATATTACTCGGTATAATCCATCTACCACAATACCTCTGCTGCTGATATTAGGATTAAAACTATGATTTAAAAATCTTGTAAAATTTCCCTTTTTGCTAGCATCTATTATCCATGGGGCTCCAAATTTCCCTACCATATACCCAAAAATATAATCATTTTCTCTATCTTTAATTCCCCTATTTGCCCTTAACTCTCCGGCATATTCCCCAATATAGGAGAGAGTTGGAATAAT
>JBIKKN010000158.1:0-2928 GCA_044360335.1 Chlamydiia bacterium
CCACCACTGGATTTACCTTTTTTAAATAAAAGGGTGCCTCTTCTTTTTTACGGATATTAACTCCATAAAGACCTAACATCCACCTATTGTGATTTTTATCATATAGAGGAAAAAATCGCCTAGATACTCTTTTTTTTATTTTTTCTAATACAAAGTCGCAACTTACCTCTAAACTAGAAATATATTCTATATTAAAAGTTTTTTCTATCTGCTCTTTTGTTTCTAAAAAAGAAGAAATATTAACCTCCAGTAGATGTAAGCCCAAGTAAATGCCACCATGCAAAACCTATGGAAAACCATATAAGAAGGTTTACTACACTTATTAAAAAACCTAAAGAAAACCACTCTTTAGTGGTAACATACCCAGAACCAAAATAAATAGGGGCAGGGCCGCAACCATAGGTTGTTAAAGATCCAAACATACAGCTAAAAGCTCCAAGCACTAAACTTGCAAGAAGTGGGGGAACCCCTGCTGCAATACACAAAATTAAAAATGGAACAAACATTGATGTAATATGGGCAATATTGCTTGCAAACAGATAATGGGAATAAAAATATACTGTGGTTATCAATATAAAACTAACCTGCCAATAACTTGAATGAGCAAAACCTCCAACAAATTCACTAAACACCCCAGTAACCCCAAAAGTTTTAAGAAATGTTGCAAGGGTGATTAAAGATGCAAACCAAATAAATGTATCCCAAGCATCCTTCTCCTGCATTAACTCCGGCCAAGTTAAAATATTAAATGCAACAAGGGTAATAACGCCAAAAAGAGCCACAACTGTTGCATCGACCCCTAAAAATGATCCAAATGACCACATAGAAACCATTGCAATAAACACACATGTAAGTACCGTCTCCTTTTTAGAAAAAGGTCCAAGCTCACGAAGTTTTTCTTTAGCAATTTCATCCATCCCTTCAGCAAGTTTTATCTCTGGTGGATAAACTTTATAAAGGAGTAAAGGAATAACTAAAATAGAAACAAGACCTGGAACAATTGCAGCTACAAACCACATCCCCCAGGAAATATCTACCCCAAATCCAAGAGCTAAAGTTTTTAACATTGGATTTCCTGACATCCCTGTTAACGACATACCACTTATTACCGCGCTACATTGAAATACCGTTTGCATTAAAAACGCGCCAAGTTTTTTTCTACTTTCCCCAGGATAACTTCCAAAAGCTTTTGCTAAAGATCCAACAATTGGATAAAATATACCTCCACTTCTTGCGGTAACAGATGGTATTGCAGGTCCTAATAAAAATTCAGCAAAAACCAAACTGTAGGCAAGTCCCAATGTATTTTTCCCTGCAATGCTCATCAATTTATAAGATAAACGAAGACCAAGTCCTGTTTTAATAAAGCCTCTGGCAATAAAAAAAGCTGCAGCTATAAGCCAAACAACTGATTGAGAAAATCCAGAAAAAGCCTGTTCAAAAGTTAATACTTTTGTAAGTGTTAGTATTAACAAACTCATTAGAGTAATAGCCCCAAGAGCCATGGGTTTTATTATCATCGCAGAAAGGGTAAAAATAAACACAGAAAAAACTTTCCATCCATCTATAGAGATCCCAGCAGGGGGGGGTAAAAGCCAAAGAAAAGAGCCAAGTCCAGCACATGCTAAAAATTTAATTACAGAAAGAGGGAGTTTTTTTGAAAAAGTAGACTGAAAAGCAGGTACAAAAATTTGCATGATATTTTTCCTTACAATAGATAAAAGATACAAATTATAAGGAAAAATGTAAATCTTTGCACCTATTTTTACAAAAAAAGATTTATAGTTAATCTGTTTCATCGCTTTCAGGTCGAGGGCTGCTATCTACCCCACCAGATGATGTAGAATTATTTGAACTTAAACTGCCCTCACTTGATTCTTCTTCTTCTGATGAAGATGGGTCTTTATCTCTTATTAAAGAAGAATCCTCCTCCTGTTTTTTTTTGAAAAAAAACACCAAACTTCCCAATAGTTTTGAAAAAACACAGCCCACTTTTTTTGCTGATTCAAAAACTACCTTTTTCAAGCAATTTTTTTTGTTTGCATTTGTAAAATACCCTTCTTCAGGTCTATTTAATTCTCTAACATTCATAATTTCCCCCAAATTGAATTTTAATTCCCCCTGTTTAAAGGAAGATAAATTAAATAATAAAATATGATAAATTTTATGTAAATAAAAAATTTAAAATTAATAAATTAATTTTTAAAAATCTTCTTTCTCCTCTTCTGAATCTGTTAAATTATCTATAGAAAAACTCCCATCTGAGTCTGTTCCTGAAATTTCAGAAAGTTCTTCTTTGTTTTCTACCATCCAATTGGATCTGTTATTTTCAGCTTGAAGCTCTTCAATTTGCCTTTGAATTTGCTCCCTTTGCTCCATTTTAAATATAGAAAAAAGGGATGTTTTTTCTGAAGATTCACTTGAGCCTTTAGATGTAGGAGAATCAAAACAAGCATCTTCTAACTCTTTACAGCAAACTATTTCATCTAAATCAGAGACGGTTCGCTGCCTTAATATAGATCTAGTTTTTGTTTCTTGATCAAGCTGCTCCATTAAATGAGGCTGCTCTTCTAAAGTCTTTATAGCAAGTTCTGATCTTGCATACTTTAACTGCTCTTTATCCCCTGCTTTTTTCCTTAAAACTCGTCTTTTTACCCCAGTTCTTATTGCCCTAACACATTGTAAAGATAGTTTTTCCCTTTTTGTAGTAGGAGACTTTTTATTACATAAAACTGCAGCATCTGTTGTTAGAGCAAGGTTTGTTTTAATATGACCAACCTTTACCCCAAGCACATTTTTAGGTGCCCCTTTTGCAATATTTAAGGCTTTGGTAAACGCATCTTTCCTCCTTATTTCATCTTGCTCTTGTTTATATGCTTGATGCGCAGAAAGAATTATTATTAAGTCACTTAAATCTCTAGAAATTGG
>JBIKKN010000037.1:0-7273 GCA_044360335.1 Chlamydiia bacterium
CTATTAATTCATTATAATTTTTCATATTCTACCTTTAATCCATTGTATCTTTTGTATTCCACCCTTTTTGACCTTCCTCCTCCTCCTCTTCTTCTTCAAGCATATCGTCTAATTCGCTAAGAGTTTCTATTAATGCCATAAGTAGATCTTGTCGATGTTTGGTAGATCGAAATAATTTTGGAGCAACCCCTCTTATTGCATCTTTATATTGAGTAAGGATAATAATTTGAGCTATTAACTCATCTTCAATTCCAAGATCTGCAGGTAGTCTTAAAACTTTATCAGGGGAGGGGTACTTCTCTTGAATATATTTTGTAAAAATCTTTGATAAAAGTTCAAAAGTCATATTTTTAGGGAGCTGTAAATTTTCTCTTTCTAAGCTGCTTTTAATAAGATTCATCCTTGCATAGAAAAAATTGTATATCCCTAAAATTGCTTGCATGGTTCGAGTTTCACTAAATAATCGGGAGAGCTCTTGTTTGGAAATCGATGGGCCTTTAGATTTCATATCACTACCTAATGAACGCAATAAAAAAGCAAGGATATCTTTGATTTTATTAAAATCATAAAGCTCACTTAGTTCATCAAAAAGGGATGTAGGTTCTTTAGGATTCCCAGTTACATCTTTATAAAGCTCCCTTAAAGAGCTTGCAGTTCCAATTCCTGTTTTTGCAAATTCTTGAGCTGTTTCATTGATATTTCTTCCAGCCCTTACTTCTCTTTGGTGCCTTTGATTTAAAAGCATCCTTGCCAAGCGAATATTTTTTCCAAGATTCATATTAGGATTTGTTATCTCTTCTAAGAATTTAAATGCCTCATCTGCTAAATATTCATCTTTATAGTATTTACGCACTTTTTCATAGATAGTTTCGGCATCATCATCCTCCTTTATATCTGCTTTCATCCCAAGCATAGCTTTGTGGTTCATCTCTGGGTTCTTCTTTTCAAAAGCTTTTGCAAGTTTTGTTACATCATCTATAAGCTTATACCCAAGATCTTCATCCTCATCGGTTTCCTCAGCGCCAGTTGTAACGTTTTTTTCTATGTTATCCTCTAAATTTTTGGAGTTTTTTAACATATACATGGGGGTAAATAAAGCATCAGCTCCAGATTCCATCAAAGATGTTTCATTTGCAATAACTTCTGCTTCAAGTTCAAGTTGTTCTTCACTATGGGCTCTTTGGGCAGCTTTTGCACTACTTGAAGATCCTACTGCTTCAATATGGGAGTCAGAAGACATTGATTATCCTTTTTTTATCGCTTTTTTGGTTTACATTATCTCTTATATACTTAAAAATAGAAAAGAAAAATTTATTTGGAAAGGGGATTATATGCTACAGATTCTTATTTTTACTCTGCTTATACTATTTAATGGATATAGCTTAGAGAGCAAAAAAGACAATTTATTAAGCTTTAATGAGTTGATGGAAAAATTCATTTGTATTGATAAAACAATTTATTTCCTCCCAGATAATGATTTTATCATTTTATATACCTATCAAAAAAAGGTAATAGGTGTTTCTCGAATGAGTAAAGATAAAAGCAAAGAATTTCATCTTTGTTTACCTAAACAATTAATAGTAGAAGATTTACCAAAATCAAGTCATTATGATTTTTATCAAATTGAAAAATCTATGGATGAAGATAGATCTTATATTCAAAAAGCAATAGGAAAGATTTTTAAAGAGGAATATATTTTTGACCAAAATAGTAGGCTTATTAAATATCTTTCTGAAGATCAAAATATTTTCTTTTTAAATAAAAAAGGCTACTCAAGGCTGAATTTTGAAGGAAATCTTAATTTTTCAGAATTAATTATAAGAACAGAAGGGGTAATTGGAACTCTTTCATCTTTTATTGTTAAAGACTTAGAAAGAAATATTGTTTTAGCTGTAGTAGATAATATTCCTTATTTACCTGTAGTAGATAAAGAAGGGTCAATCATTAAACTTTTGAACTTTTCCCTAGAAGAAGTTGCATCCACTACATTTTCAAAAAATGGAAATATCGTAAAATATTCTGGACTTATCAATGCTCCTTTTTGTTTTAGGGGAATGTATAGAGAAAAGATATCTGGGATTTATTTAGATGAAAACAGCTGTTTTGATGCAGATTTTGGATCATTTTTAGATTTTAATGACTTTAGCTTAACTGAATTCTCCCAAGAGGTTGAATCCTAATTTCTGAAACAATTTCTTGAGTAGACAAAACAGCAAAATCAGGAAACTCACTTTCAATGAGCTTTTTAACAAAGCGTCTTACATCAATAGCTGTTAAAATAACAGGGGCAACACTTCCAGGTGGAGTTGGCTTAACAACATTTCTGATAGATTGTAAAATAAGTTGTATTGAGTCTGAATCAAGCCTTAAATAAGATCCGGAAGAAGTTTCTGAAATTGCCCCCCTTACCATCTCTTCAATTTCTGTTTCTAAAAGATATACAGGGAGGATAGATTGGCCTTTAGAGTGTTTATAGCTTAAATATCTTTTCATAGAAGATCGAATATATTCAGTTAATAAAATTGGATCTTTTTCCCCTTGTGCCCATTCACTTAATGCTTCTAAAATTGTCCTTAAATCTTTTATAGATACTTGTTCTTGAATAAGCCTTCTAAAAATATCTGTAAGCTTTTGTAGTGGCACAAGCCTTGAAACTTCTTTTACAAGATCTGGAAAACTTTTTTCTATAAATTCTAAAATAGCTCTAACTTCTTGGATACCTAAAAATTCACTTGCATATTGACGGTAGAAGTAGGATAAATGTAAAATTACCACGTCTAATATTTCCCAATATTTTACCCCAGATTTATCAAGTAAAGTTTTATACTCTTTGTTTACCCATAAAGCTGGTTGATTCATAATGTTTTTTGACTTGGTATAAGGGATATTATATCTATGAAGATTTTCAGCAGTTTCTGATGTTAAAACATGGTCTTTAACAACTTTTCCACGCATTAAAGGAACTTCGTTTAGATAGATACTATACTCTTCCGGTTCTATTGCAGGAGCATCTGTTCTTACATGCACCCCTGGAAAACGAACACCTAAATCTTGATAAAGGGCAAGTCTCATTTTGGGTATTTTTTCTTCAATAAAGCGGCCCCCCTCACGATCTTTTTTTACAAGATCTGCAATAAATGATCCAGTTTCTAAAATCACAGGTAAAGTTAAAGCAAATTCATCGCCCCCACCCCTAATAACTGTAGAACCATCTGCTCCAGTTTGCATTACTGCCCCTCTTCCAGCGGCAGATATAGCAGATCTTTTTTTGTCTCCTAAATACCTTGTTATACCAAAACCAACCAGTAAAGCAGAGATGCAAAGAAATAATACTGTAGGAAAAGCTGGCACTAAAGAGATCACAAAAGTTACCATTCCAGCTATCATTAATCCTTTTGGCTGTTGAGCTAACTGAAATGAGATGTCTCTTCCAACGTTTGATCTATCTTCAGTAGATACTCGTGTGGTAATAATACCTGCAGTAAGGGATATGATCAAAGAGGGGATTTGAGAAACAAGACCACTACCAATAGATAATAAAGCGTATGTTTGAGCTGCTTGGGAAGCATCCATCCCATGCTGGGTGATCCCAATAACTAATCCTCCAATAATGTTAATAAGAGCTATAATAATACCTGCGGTAACATCTCCTTTAACAAATTTCATAGCACCATCCATAGCACCATAAAGTTGACTCTCTTTTTGAAGATCTAACCTAAGTTGTCTTGCCCTATCTGAGTCAATAATTCCAGATCGCATGTCAGCGTCAATGCTCATCTGCTTTCCAGGCATTGCATCCAAAGTAAATCTTGCAGCAACTTCAGCAACCCTTTCAGCCCCTTTTGTAACAACAATAAACTGAACAATGGTAATAATTAAAAAGATAATACCACCAACAACAAAATTCCCCCCAACTACTAAATTAGCAAAGGCAAAAATGATTTCTCCTGCATAGGCATGGAGTAAAATACTCCTTGAGGAGGAAACCTCAATTCCAAGACGAAGGGCAGTTGTAACTAATAAAATGGATGGGAAAGAAGATAGTTGGGTGGCTTTTGAGATGTATAAAGCAACCATTATCATTACTAAAGATGCAGTAAGGTTAAGGGAAATTAAAATATCTAAAAGCTCATGTGGCACAGGAATAATAATCATTGATATGATCACAAACACCATAAATGCAAGCATTAAATCACTAGATCTTGTAAATGCTTTTAATAATTTAGAAGCTGCAAAAAAATCTAAAACCTTTGTTAGTGAATTACCCATTATTTAAATATCCCAAATTGTTCTTTTTCCTTCTCTTTTTCTTTATCTTTTTCCTCTAATTTTGCAATCCACTTTAAAATTTCAGCTATCGCTTCATAGGTATCTTCAGGGATGTAATCCCCCGCGCTCCCTTTATAATAAAGAGTGTGAGCTAGCTCAATATTTCGCATAACAGGTATATCATTGTCTACAGCTATTTTAATAATTTCTTCGGCAACAATATCTAGCCCCATCGTTAAAATTTTTGGCGCAGGTTCGTTTTCTGAATCATATTCAATAGCTACAGCAATATGTGTAGGATTAGTAATCACCGCTTTTGCTCTACGAGCTGTAGATGGCCCATCTTGGTAAGCTATCTCTTGTGCTATTTGCTTTCGCTTACTCTTTATGTGAGGATCTCCTTCAGAATCTTTGTACTCTTGCTTTACCTCAAACTTTTCCATCTTCATCTCTTTAGCAAAATTCTTTTTTTGATAAACTAAGTCAAAAATTGCAACAGCTATAAAAAATAAACCAACCCTTATTGCAACTTGTTTTAAAAATGAGCCGAAAATTGCAGCACTTGCAATCAAAGGGGCTCCACATGTAGATATAATTTCTTCCAAACTTGTGTAAACAGCCGAATATATCAAAGCCACAGCTACTGTAATTTTTAATATGGATTTGATAAGTTCCACAAGGGTCTTCATCTTGAATAAATTTTTAAGATTCGAAATAGGATTTAATTTTTTAATATCAAGTTTCATTGCTTGTACAGAAAACATTGGGCCAACAATAATAAAATTTACTAAAACACCAATCAATGAAATAAAAACCATAAGGGGTAAAGAGCTATAAAAAATAGTTTCCATAACACCCATTAAAATTCCACCAATTCGGTTTTGTAGTTGTGCGTGCTCAGGAATTAAACGTAACAATTGTACCATAAAGTCTGTAAATTTTGTATAAAAAAAGGAGGAAAAACTTAAAACACCAGCAATAGAGACAATAAAAGTAAATGCAGAGGGAAAGTCTTTTGATTTTGCAACCTGACCTTTTTTCCTTGCATCACGCAACTTCTTTGGCGTTGCCTTTTCACTTTTTTCTGCCATATTTAGTACCGAATAATAATAAAGTATTACTATCTATTAGCACAATATGAATGATTTTTATAAAAAAGGAAAGAAAAGTTTAATTTGTATAAAAAAGGATTACATCGTCTTGTTTAACGATATATTCTTTCCCTTCCATCTTAGCTACCCCTGCTTTTTTAGCTTCTGCTCTGCTTTTATATTTAAGCATATCAGTGTAGGAGATAACTTCGGCACGAATAAAACCCTGCTGAAGATCGCTATGGATTTTTCCTGCAGCCTCTGGTGCTTTGTACCCTTTTGGTATTGTCCAAGCTCTTGTTTCTTTTTCTCCAGTTGTATAATAGGTGATAAGCCCTAAGCTTTTAAAAGCTGTTTGAATAAGTTTATCTAAACCTTTTTCTTCGAGGCCGTAGGAATTTAATATATCTTTGGCATCTTCATCATCAAGCCCTGCAAGCTCTTGCTCAATTTTTGCACAAAGAGTTATCATTTTGCAATTTTGCCCTTCAGCGAATGCTTTTAAAGCTTTGGAATGCTCATTTTCTCCTTTTTCAATATCTTCTTCAGCAATATTTGCAACATAAAGCATTTCCTTTAAAGTAAGAAAAGGAAAAATTTTCATCTCCTCTTTCTCTTCTGGGGATAAACCCATTGTCCTTAATGGCTTTTCCTCCAAAAGAAAGGGGATTATTCTATCAAGAATTTCTAAAGTTTTAGGTTTTTCTTTTTGTGCCCTGAATTTTTTAAAAAGCTTTTCTTTGGCATTTTCCGCCATTTGTAGATCTGCTAAAATCAACTCAAGATTAATTGTTTTTGCATCTTCAATTGGGTCTACCTTTCCTTCCACATGGGTAATATTTAAGTCATCAAAACATCTAACAACATGAACAATTAAATCTGTCTCCCTAATATTTGATAAAAACTTATTTCCTAGACCTTCGCCTTTAGATGCCCCTTTTACAAGCCCTGCAATATCTATAAACTTAATGGATGCATACACAAGTTTTTCTGAGGAGGAAAGGTTGGATAGCTCTTTTATATGCTTATCTGGAACATCTACTACCCCCGTATTTGGCTCTATAGTACAAAAAGGAAAATTATTTGCTGCAATCATCATTTTTGTTAAAGCATTAAATAGGGTAGACTTACCAATATTTGGAAGACCCACTATTCCACATGATAGATTTGTTGACATTTTTTTTCCTTTGTTATGAATGTAATAGTTTATGCCCTAAAAGAGCTTCTGCCCGTTCTTTTTTGCCAGCTTTTAAATATTTTCTTATTAAGGTGGAAGATATAATTTCCTCCCCATCTTTTAATTTTGGTACGTAGCGGGGAGAAAAACCAAGGGTAGGGGCAAAAGCTACAATAGCTTCTTTTGTACCCTGCCGATTTTTTCCAAAAGCATCATTTTCCCCAATATAAAGGTAATGAAAAGGCAAAGATCTGTGTATTTGCTCTAAAAACATCTGATAGCTCATCTCTGCAATTTCCTTTGTAAAGGGAAGAATAACTACATGATCTACTTTTAAGCTTTTAAATAGGGCACACTTTTCCTCTACAGTAGTTAGCATCTGCTTTTTTTCCCCTGGATTAAAAATTTCAGATGGATGATTACTAAATGTTAACACTACAGAGCTTCCGTGGTTTGAAGTTAACTCTTTAAGAAGTGCTTTATGCCCTAAATGCACACCGTCGAATACTCCTACTGTTAAAGAAATAGGTGGCTTTAAGGTAGGAATTTGTGTAAGAAAACGGTATATACTCAATATCTACCTACTTGTTTATTAACAAATCACTTAAGATGCTAGCATTTTCTACATCTTCTAAACTTTTGCAATCTTCTATGGAAAAATCTCCAGAGCGTGTTCTTCTTAAACTTTTTATACAACCATAACAGAGAAGCTCAATGCCTAAATCATGAGCTATCG
>JBIKKN010000098.1:0-4194 GCA_044360335.1 Chlamydiia bacterium
TTGCATTAATAAATCATATTTTTGAAATGGATTTTAATTTTTCTTCAGCAGATGAGGCAAAAGAGTTTTTTATGGTTCTTCAAAATGATTTGAGAAATTTAAACTTTTTACCATTTAATACAGATAGATATAATGTTTTACTTAGCACAATAAAAGATAAACTTGAGAAGATTGAAATCGAGGCAGGAGTATAAAAATGGAAATGGTTTATGAAGAGATCTTAGAGATTAAAAATAGTATTTTTATAGTAGAGGCAGCTAATGTAGAAATTGGAGAGATGGTATGTGTACATAAAGGGGATAAAACAAAGCTTTATGGCCAAGTAATAAGTTTTGATAAGACAAAAGTTACGATTCAAGCAATGGGAAGTACAAGGGGTCTAAATACAGGGGATAAAACAACATTTTTAAAAAGAAAAATGAAGGTTGTTGTAGGAGATGCCCTTTTAGGAAGAGTTTTAAGTTCGGTAGGTGAACCTTTAGATGATGGGCCTATTTTAGAAGGTTTGGAGGTAGATATCGGAACTCCTACTGCCAATCCAGTTCGAAGGATTGTTCCACATAGAATGATTCAAACATATATTCCTATGATTGACTTATTTAATTCACTAGTTGAGTCGCAAAAACTTCCAATTTTCACAGTGCCGGGGGAGCCTTACAACGAGCTTTTGATGCGTATAGCAAATCATACAGATGCAGATGTTGTAATTATTGGTATAATGGGGGCAAGGCTTGATGATATGCATGCTTTTATCGACAATACAAAAAACACAGGAGCTTTAAATAAAACGGTAATGTTTGTACATAAAGCAACAGATTACCCTGCTGAATGTTTGCTTGTGCCTGATATGGCTTTAACAGCTGCCGAGCAATTTGCGCAAAAAGGTAAACGTGTGCTTGTTCTTTTAACAGATATGTCTGCATATGCAGATGCATTAAAAGAAATTGCTATCTCTTTAAATCAAATTCCTTCCAATCGGGGATATCCTGGGTCTTTATATTCAGATTTAGCCTTTAGATATGAAAAAGCAATTGATATTGAAGGGGCAGGATCTATTACTTTACTTCCGGTTGTTACAATGCCAGGAGATGATGTTACTCATCCGATTCCAGATAATACAGGTTACATTACAGAGGGGCAAGTTACAAGGGAAGATCACGGACCTATTATGAATACAATGATTAGGCTATATGCCGAATCTTTAAAAGCAAAAGAGCTCTACTCTATGGGTTTTAAACTTTCTAAATGGGATGCAAAGCTTTTAAAATATGCTCAGATGTTTGAAGCGGGGATGATGGATTTAAGTAAAAGTATCTCTTTAAATGATGCCCTTGATTTAGGGTGGGAAATTTTAGGTAAGTGTTTTGACAAAGTAGAGGTGGGTATTAAAGAATCTCTTTTAGAAAAGTATTGGAATGTTGAGGGAAAAAAGGAATAACTTTTAATGGCAGTAAAGTTTACAAAAAATGAGATGACTAGGCTGCAAAAAAAACTTGTGCAGCTTAAAAAGTATTTGCCCACTTTGCAACTTAAAAAGATGCTTTTACAAGCCGAAGTTAATCGAGCAAAAGAAGAGGTAGAGAGGGCATACCGTCTTTATAATGAGGAGATTTTAACTTTTGAAACATCTGTAAAACTTTTATCTGACCCTTCTATAGAAGATATTAAAGGGGAGCTTTGTATTGAAGAGTTAATTACTAAAACAGATAATATAGCGGGTATTGAAGTTCCTTCTTTTTCTTCTATTAAATTTAAAAATTCTACTAAATCTTCTCAGTATCGACCTTTTTGGCACCAAGATATGAAACAGCATCTACGTTCTTGCAAAATTGCATATATTAAGTGGAAAATAGCAGAGGATAAAAAAGAAATTCTTTGTGAGGAACATCGATCTGTTTCCATAAGGGTAAATCTTTTTGAAAAAAGGCTAATCCCTCTAACAGAAGAAGATATTATTAAAATTAAAATCTTTTTAGGGGATCAGAATTTGGCAGCAGTTGCTCTTTCAAAACTTGCAAAAGAAAAACTACTTAAGAAAAAATTAGAACAAATGGAGGAAGTTTTATGAAAATAAAAATGAATAAATATCTGTTTGTCGGCACAAAAAAAAACCATGATAGATTTTTTGAAAAAGCACAAAAATTGGGTTTTATGGAGTTTATCTCTGCTTTTGGTCAAAAACCTCACCTTTTCCCTGATGATGTGCAAAAAGCAAAAATGGCGATAAAAATTTTATCTAAACATGAAAAGAAAAAACAAAAGCAAGAATCTTTACAGCCTATTATGGATGTTATCAATGAAATAACATCTACAAGGGAAAAATTAGATATTTTTTATGAAAAAAAACGCGCCCTTAAAGTGGAAATGATTAGGGTCAAGCCTTTTGGAACTTTTCTTATGAAAGATATTCATAAAGTGGAGGAAAATAGCAATAGATATATCCAATTTTTTATGGTTCGGCATGATAAAATAGAGCTAAATAATTTGCCAGAGGGATTTATTTATATTCAAAGAGTAGATAATCTTGATTATTTTTTATATGTTGGAGACAAAAAATTTAGTAGCTTACTTTTTACCGAAGTGCTTGTAGAAAAATCCTATCAAGATCTTTGTCATGAATTGGAAAATTTAGAAGATGACATTAAGGAGATGGAAAAATTTGAAATCGAAAGTTGCTGTTTTATTAAACTGATTGAAGAGTATATTTTTGCCCGTATGAATTCTATTAACCTTAATTTTGCTAAGCAAGATGTAGATTATTTACTCGATGATCAGCTCTTTGTAATAGATGCATGGATTCCAGAGTCGAAAGAAAAGGAGCTTGAAGTATTAGTTGATGGGCTATCTATTGCTATAGAAAAAGTTGCAATTGAAAAGGATGATAAACCTCCAACATACTTGGAAAATAAAGGTTTTTCAAAAATGGGGGAGGATCTTGTTTATGTATATGATACCCCTGATGTTACGGATAAAGACCCTTCAGCTTGGGTAATTTGGTTTTTTGCCCTATTTTTTGGAATGATTATTTCCGATGCTGGATATGGATGTATATTTTTATCCTTAGCAATATTTTTTTGGTTTAAATTAGGTAAAACCTTAAAAGGGGTAGGAAGAAGGATGTTAAAGATTTTAACCCTTGTTTCTTGTTCGACAGTTATCTGGGGGGTTTTAGTTGCTGGATATTTTAGTGTTAAACTCGAGCCTGATAATTTTTTTAATAGAATTTCTATTCCCTATAATTTAGCTATAAAGAAACTTAATTATCACTATGGAGAAAAAAGTTCAGAGTATAAAGAGTGGGTAAAGGAGTATCCTCAAATTGAGGATGTAGATATTCCATTAAAAATGCTAAAACAAGCTACAAAAGGTAGTGGCCGTCAAAAAACTTTTGAGCTTATGAATGAGCTATACGATAGTATTTTTTTAGAGATTGCTTTGATTGTTGGAATTTTTCATTTGTCTATTTCATTTTTAAGAAATTTATACCGCAATTATGCAGGTATTGGTTGGGTAGTAGCCCTTAGCGGCGGCTATCTTTACTTTCCTAAAATTTTAGATGCCTCATCAATTGCTGTTTATACTGGAATAATAGAAAGAAATAGCTCTATAATATTAGGGGAAAGATTGCTAATTGGGGGAATAGCCCTTGCAGTTTTTTTAAGTATTGTCCAAGCAAGGAGTATTTCAGGAATTGGATCTTTGGTAAAAATTATAGAAATATTTGCAGATACCCTTTCCTATCTTAGGCTATATGCCCTTGGACTTGCAAGTATTGTTCTTGCTGGAACTTTTAATGACCTTGGGGTAGCAGCAGGACCTATGCTTGGTTGGATTATTATCCTTTTTGGCCATAGTATTAATATATGTTTAGGGGTAATGGCAGGGGTAATTCATGGTCTTCGTCTAAACTTTTTAGAATGGTACCATCATTGCTATGAAGGGGGAGGGAGAAAATATAACCCACTAAGAATTTTAAAAAATGAATAAAAATAAGGAGAAGAAAATATGGATTTTGGAATGATTGGCCCTGCTTTAGCTTTGGGGTTATCTGCAATAGGGGCATCTATTGGTTGTGGTATGGCGGGGGTTGCATCTCACGGTGTGATGAGTAGAATTGATGAGGGACATGGAAAGTTTTTAGGGCTTTCTGCAGTTCCTGCTTCTCAAATGATTTATGGTTTTGTGCTTATGCTT
>JBIKKN010000194.1:0-3013 GCA_044360335.1 Chlamydiia bacterium
AATATATCAAGGGCTGGCATGTGTTTCAGCAATCCTTGCAACTGCAAAAAAACCTGGTGTATTTGGTAAAACTTTTGTGGCTATTGGTATTGTAGAATCTTTTGCGCTTTTTGCTTTTGTGTTTGCTCTTTTGTTACTATAAAAAGCTTTATTTTAGTAGATTAAATTATCTATTGAAAAAATCCTTTTAATCTGAATGGTTAGGGCTCATGGAATATAGAGAAGAAAAAGACACTATGGGGGCAGTTTTTGTCCCTTTAAAAGCCCTTTATGGCGCCCAAACAGCAAGATCCTTGGAAAATTTCAAGGTTGGAGGGCATAAGATGTCTTATGAAGTGATTTACGCTTTAGCCCTTATAAAAAAAGCTGCAGCTATTGTAAATTGTAGCTTAAAGCTAATTTCCAAAAAGAAAAGGGACTTGATTGTATATGCAGCAGATCAGGTACTTGAAGGGGAGTATAAAGAGCATTTTCCCCTTGTTGTTTGGCAAACAGGTTCTGGTACCCAAACCAATATGAATGTAAATGAAGTGATTGCAAATCTTGCAAATCTTAAAGGGGGGGGCTCTTTAGGGGACTATAGCATAATACACCCAAACGATGACGTAAATAAAAGTCAATCTTCTAACGATGTAGTGCCGTCGGCAAGTGTGATAGCGGCAGTTTTGCTAGTAAAAAATAAACTTTTACCAGCTTTAAATCATTTTAAAGAGCAAATAGATGTTAAAGTTAAAGAGTTTGCAGATATTGTAAAAATTGGGCGAACGCATATGATGGATGCAACCCCTATAACTTTAGGGCAGGAGTTTTCAGCCTTTTCTAAGGCAATAGAAAATGCAATAAAAGGAATTGAGGATCAGATAAAGAGGGTAAGTTTTTTAGCCCTTGGCGGAACTGCTGTTGGAACAGGTTTAAATAGCCATCCAAAATATGGGGATAAGGTTGCAAAAAAGATTTCAAAACTTTTAAAGGTAAAGTTTAAAACAGCAGAGAATAAATTTGAAGCCCTTGCTACTATGGACGGTTTGGTCTCTTTATCTGGAGCTTTACGAACACTTGCATGTTGTTATATGAAAATTGGTAATGATATTAAAATGCTTGCCTCGGGACCTAGATGTGGAATTGGAGAAATTATTCTACCATCAAATGAGCCAGGATCATCTATAATGCCTGGAAAGGTAAACCCTACCCAGTGTGAGATGATCACCCAAGTTGCCTGCCAAGTGATGGGTAATGATATGACAATTGGGCTTGCAGGAAGCAACGGACACCTTCAGCTTAATGTTTTTAGACCCGTTCTTATCTTCAATCTTTTAGAGTCTATTCATCTACTTTCCGATAGCGCAGAAAGCTTTACAAATAAATGCTTGGTAGGAATTCTTCCTAATAAAGAAAAAATTGCCGAGTATTTAAATAATAGTTTGATGCTAGTTACTGCATTAAATCCACATATTGGATATGAAAATTCAGCAGCTATTGCAAAAAAAGCTTATAGTGAAAATATTTCTTTGTTAGATGCAGCTATTTTGTTAAATCTTTTAACAGAGGAAGAGTTTAAAAAATTGGTGGATCCAAAAAAAATGACCCACCCATTTGGTAGATGATCTTTACTTAAAAACTCACCTTAAGCAAAAATTCAGTTTAAAGAGGGGCTAAACCTGCGGCTATTCTTATCTCAGGGTCTTGTTTAAGCCTGTTGCTTGCCAACGAAAATACATCTCTATTTTTAGCAATAGCTGTAAGTGCTACCTCTCTATCATCTTGAAGCTTGGGGCTTGCCTCCGCAAATGCCCAGGCATTTTGATTAACCGCAGCAAACACCACATCTCTATCATTTTGAAGCTCAGGGCTTGCAAGCCCAATTGCTCTGCCCTCCTGGGAAACAGCAGCAAGTACCACACCCCTATCATTACGAAAATCAGCGCTTACATACTCTAATACCCAACCATTTTGACTAACAGCGGCAAGCGCCACATCTCTATCATTTTGAAGCTCAGGGCCTACACTCCAAATTGCCTTACCATTTTGGGAAACTGCAGCAAGTACAACCCCTTTATTATTTTGTAGTCTTGGGATTACATATTTAAGCTCTAAACCATTTTGCGAAACTCGCTCTATTGCTTCTTTTCGCTCCACATCTATAATTTTTATTATTCCTATAGTTTGTCCCCTAGGAGAAAGTTTAAAATGATCATTCACATGTTTGGGCTCAATTATTTCAGTCCCATCATAAATATGAAACCCTAACAAAGTATCATCATTAAAAAGTTCCATAAGCTTTCTTTGCAGCTCATCATAAAGATTAGGTGTATCTAGAGGAATTTCAAAAGCCCCCGCCGGTGTAGGATTTGCGGCATATTGCACATGAAATTTACAAGTAGGTAGGGCCGCAAGAGGAGCAGCAGGATTTAATCGTTCATTTCCTAAAACAAAATTTGCTACCAAACGCCTAGTATCGTCTCCAAAACGACTGTGGAATAATCGCTCATTAAAAATAAAACCCAAATTGCGCTTTTCCACAGCTCTTGAAAAGGTTGCTGCAGCTCCTCCGCCCCCATGATTAGCATCTCCTGAAACTTCTAAACCTGAATTAGTTATACCTGATAACATGTGTTTTTCTCCTTTTTATTATGTAATTATAGAATAATTATATCACAAAATTATTTTTTATTAATCATAAACATTCGATTTTGAGGGCTATTTTTTATAGATGTGAGCTTTTTGTAAGGTGATTATTATAGACCTTATTATAAAGGAAGAGTTTAAAAAATTGGTGGATCCAAAAAAAATGACCCACCCATTTGGTAGATGATCTTTACTTAAAAACCCACCTTAAGCAAAAATTCAGTTTAAAGAGGGGCTAAACCTGCGGCTATTCTTATCTGAGGCTCTTGTTTAAGCCTGTTGCTTACCAACCGAAATACATCTCTATTTTTAGCAATAGCTGTAAGTGCTACCTCTCTATCATCTTGAAGCTTGCGGCTTGCATACCGAAGTGCTCTACCCTTTTGGG
>JBIKKN010000039.1:0-7217 GCA_044360335.1 Chlamydiia bacterium
TGGATAATAGTTTTGATAGAGGTTACTTTTAAAAATATTTGCCCTTTCTAAAGGATAAAATGTTGTAAGATTTGAAGTGTCAAATTTTAAATCAATAAAAAGATGCTTATTAATTTTTGCAATGGCTGCAACTACAAGAGATTCATTTTCTGTATCTATTACCCTATTTAGCTTTGCAATGGTATGGGGGGAAGTTTTCTTTTCTAGATTTAAAGAGGGAATAAAAATACCTTTTTCATCTTTAGTAAGAGGGGTAGGCTTTGGGCTATATTTTAAGTTAGATTTTTCAAAAGTAAGGGAATTTTCTTTTATTTGTGGTAGATTAAATGGATCTACTACACTGCAAATCTCTCTATTAATTTTTTGTAGATCCCATTGCAATAAGGAAGGAGCAATAACATTTAGACCTTGTAGCTCTAATTTAGGGGTATAAAGATAAAAAATTTTTTCTTCAAAAGCAATAGCAGGGAGAAGTAGTGGGTTTAAAATAATAGGGGAAGTTTTTTCTCTTGCAATCTCAAAGTTTCTTTCCGAAGAATTCTTTAAAAGCTTTACATTTTCCAAAGGAGTTAAAAAAATATTACTCAAAGAAAAACTAGGTTTTAGCAGTTTATTTTGTTTGCTAATAATAGAATCAGAGAGCTCAATTTTTGAGCCTCTACTTACGAATTTGCTTGTTACAGCATCTTTTAGCAGCGGGGGCTCCTTCCAAGATAAAACTCTAAACTCTAAGGAGTTAACTAGCATTTTTTCTAACAAGTCTAAACAGATAGTATCATCAGGATGAAAGATTGTATGGATTTGTTTATAGTCAGTGTGCTTTTGTAAGGAAAATATTATATCTAAAAGAAATTTTTTCGAATTTAACTTATCTTCTATAACTTCTTTATACACAGGATACTTTTCAAATTTTTGAAAAGCAGCGGGCTCATTTTCAAAACTTTTTAAATAAAGATTTGGTGCAGAATTAGTAGATGGAATTTTTATTTTCCAACTAATAAATTCATTTTCTAAAGCAGGGGAAACTTCATGAGATTTTAAATAAGATTCTACTAAAGATAAAGTATGAGAATTAGAATGTAGCTCTACTTTTGGAGAAAAATTTTTTAACTCAATGTTTTCTAGTGAAGTATCTTCTTTTAAAGCAGATAATGAAGAGTTATTACTAAAAGCTGATGCAGTAAAAAGCACAGAAAAAATAAACAAAGGTAAAATAAATTGATTTGGATGTTTCATCCCCACCTCTTTTTATTGCAAAAGCTTAAAAAACAGTTCCCTTTTTGATCAATCCAAGGCTCTCATCAATTCTTTTAGAAAGGTATACACTTGTTCTTTCTTTTTTAATATTTTGTAAAAGCTGTTTAGATTTTTCAAATAGTTCAAGACTTATTGCAATATGATTGTCCTTTGTTTTGATAATAGCCTCCATTCTTAAAGCTTCAGCATCTACAAATTTCATATATTGATTAAATAAGTGATGGGAATCTGGATTTTTTTCCATCTCAACTATATATTTTTCTACCATCGGATCTCTGCTATTATTAAAATCCTCTTTTATTCTTCCTAGGAAGAAGAGATATTTTATGTGTGGACTTTCATCTTTTGTAATTGCTGCACGAATTTTAGCATATTCTAAAGCTGCTTCTAAATGAAGAGGTTCAGAAATTGGTGATTTTTTAATTTGAATATCTTTTAAGTTACTTAATATGTCAAAAACTTGTGGATTGCTTTCGGCTTTTTGTTTACCGTGTAACTTCTTAAAGTTTAATCTTAACGAAGCAAGTTTTGAATATTCTTCAATAAAAGTTCTATTTTTGCTTTGGCAAAGAGCTAAAAAGGAATAAGTTTCTAAAGCAGCTTGTTCATCTGCTTTATATTCATAAGTTTTTGCAAGTTCATATAAAGCTTCTTGCGTGCTTTTCCAACCCCAATTTTTTCTTTGTGTTTGCTTTTCTATTAAAGACTTTAAAACTGCTATTTTTTTTGCATATTCTTTTTTTCTACCCAAAAGATTTGCATATTTTAAAACTTCCCATTCAAGAAAAATAGTATCTTTATCAATTTCTACTAGTGTTTCTTTATATGGATCAATTAAAATTTCCTCTAATAGGGAATAACTTCTATTAAATAGCTCTTTATTTTGTGGTAAATCCCCATCTTCTAAAAAAATTTGATTTTTATCAAAAAGCTCTTCGATGTAAGATGCTGCAAGCCATAATTTATTCTCAAGTTTAATATTGCTTTCCCCAAGAGAAAGGGCTGTATAAAGATGGTCTCTTGCTTTTTTTGTTAAAGTTAAAGAGTGATCAGATGTTTTAGAAATTTCTAAATACACATTAAAAAGCTCAAGGTGTAAAGTGCTTTTCTTAGATAAGGATGGATCAAGAGCTAGTGCTTTTTCTGCATGGGTACAAAATAAATCTGCCTCTCCTCCAATTTTATGATGACAAAGAGCTATTAAAAGGTGAGCTTCAGAAATATGATCATTTTGAAAATGATCATATATAAATTTGTTAAGGGTAGTTAGAGCTTCACTATAGCGACCAAGTTCATAAGATAACTTACCTTGAAGAAAAAGACATTCTACTTTTTCCCCATCATCTAACACTTCTTTGTGTAACATGATTTTATTTAAATCTGCTAAAAATTCCTTTTTACCATAAGATGCACCCGGATTATTACTATTTGCTTTTAGTAGATTTAATGAGGAAGAAAGCAGATATTTCCATGCAATAGAGCAATTAGAACTTTCTGGATATTTTGTTAAAAAGGAATTTAAAGTTTTTCGGCAAAGGTCGAAATTATCATTATTATAGGCGCATAAACCATACTCAAGATAAAGAACTTCCTGATTTTGAAAATTATTTTTGCTCTCTATTAAAGAAGATAATTTTGCTTCAGCTTCAGCAGCTCTGCCAAGCTCTTTTAACATCATAGCATGGATAAACAAAGCTTGAGAAAGCTCACTATCATTTGGAAAATTTTGATTTAATTTTAAAAGTGTACTATTATATAAATTTTCATTTTTAAGAAATTGTGCAGTAGAAAGTTGCATTAAAAGGGCATTTCTTTTTTCGTCAGTTGATCCTTGATTTAGAGTAATAAAATTATCTAGGTGATTTGTGGCCTTATCATAGGATTTTTTAGCAAAATAGCTTCTTGCGATAATGTACTCTAAAGTGGATTTTTTATCTTCACTAACAATTTCTGCAACTTGGTTATAACTTGATATAACCTCATCGTAACGCTCTTCTTGGAAAAAAAGGATCAAACGGTTTAGTGCAGAATCTTTTGCTTTTTCTCCATTAAGTTGCATTATTTTTGAAAATGTTTCAATCGCTAAAGGCTTATCAAATTCTGCCTGAGCTAAAGCTGCATGGAAAAGTAATTCTTCTTTTCGATCAGGATGCCTTTTTGCAAGTTCAAGAAAAAAGCTTTGCGCTTTGTCATTTGTAGATTGTAATCTGTAAATTTCAGCAAGAGCAAACATTGTAGAGTCATTAAAGGAAGAATTTAAAATTTTTTCATATAAGGGGAGGGCTTTATTTAGGTAAGTAGTTTTTTTATCTTTTGCAGTTATTGTTAAAGAGCTTCTAAAATAACCCTCTGCCATTAAAAATAAATACTCATCTTTTCTATCTATAAATTCTTTAGGCATCTTGTTAAGCAGCGGACTTCCTGAGGATAAAAGCTCATCGTACTGCTCAAGTTCATAATAACATTGCATTTTATTCAAAAGAAAATTTTGTTCTACTTCTTTGTGCGTGATAGAAGAGTAGGAAGCTAAAGCCTCTTTATATTTGCCCTCTTGAATCAATAAATCCCCATAATTACCCCTAAGCTGATCACAAAATACACTGGTTTTATGAGTGTTTAAAAAAGAAACGATCTCTTTTTTAACAGTTTCATAGTCTTGATCTTTCCAAAATTCAGTAATTCTTCGAAGCATAAACCCTTCTTCTTTGGAAGAAGGAGTGAAAATTGGAGACCCAAATAAGTGGGTAAAAGAGAATATAAAAATAAAAATACAGCTTAAAAGTAGCTTTTTAATTCCATCAAAAGTTAGCAAATTTGTCATAGATTCCTTTTATTGATTGTGGGTTATTATACAAAGGAAAACTTATAGGACAAATGAATTTTTATTTTTTATAAAAAATTATTAGAATTTATAGAGCATTATAATGAGATAATAGATTTTTTGCGTACAAAGCATCAAGCTTTCTTAATTTTGAATAGATTTTTAAACCTTTAGAAGTTTTTAAATGCTTAAAGTATAAAATACCTAATTTGTACATAACCTCTTTATCATCTGAAATTTGATCAATCAAAATTTCATATTGTTTCATTTCTTTTTCTGTTTGATCAAATTGAGCATAAAAAGATGCTAAATCCAAATGCGTCCATGTTTCATTTTGCGAAAGCTCACAAACAATAAAAAGCTCTTCTTCAGCTAGAGTATAATAGTTTATTTGCCTCTCCATTAGCTCTTTAAATTTTGTAAAATTACTAAATTTAAAAGCCTTTTCTAAATGCCTACCACTTGGTTTTTTATAACAATTTGATAATGCTGTGTAGGTTTTAGATAGGGAGCTATGAAACTGTAAGCTACAGGCGCAATCTTCTAATACCTTTGAATGAAGATCAAGGCAGATGTCTAAAAGCTTTTCTTGAAGGTATAAAATATCATTATAATGGAAATATAAAAAATAAGAGATGATATGATTTTTCGAAAATTTAAATGGATAAATATTTAAATAAAAAAGTTCTTGATTGTGAAGAGCTTGAGCAAAATCTCTTATACTTTCGGCTATTGCTAAATGTAACTTTTCTCTATCTTCAATATTTTTAGATAGGTGTAGGGTGCAGTAGTGTAAAAAATCTTTAGCAATTTTTTCCATGCTATCTAATTTTCTGTTTTTCTGATAGTAGGCAATTAATGCATAGGAGGAGATGGTTAAAAACAATAAAGAGAATGCAATTGGGGTGTAAAGAGATTTTGCCCCTGTTAAATATAAAAATCCTGATAGGAAAAATTGAGATAAAATGAATAAGGAAAAAGTTAAATGAAGAAAAGCACTTTTATGAAATAAATTTTTAAACTTTGCAAAAGCTAAGCTTTTGCCTTTTGCAACAAGCCCAATATATAGCTTTGGAGGGGAGGAGTCACTTGTAAATGTTTGATAAAATGTTGCCATAAAATTTATATATTTTTTTTGTTTATCTTTGATATTTATATAAAATGATACATAATCTCAAGTTCAATTTTTTAATTTTAAAATTTTTCTAAGAATCTATCATAAAGTTTATAACCTCAAATGGCACTCCACCAAGCTGTAAATCTACTACATCATCGGTTGTTAAAATAAAATTTGTTTGTGTATATTTTATTATATGAATAATATTTCCGCTACTTACCCCTATTTGGAATAAAATGATAATATCTTTTGGAGTAAGAGGTTCTCTTACTTCAATTTTTTTTAAAATTTTTGGATAATTTATATTTAAAATTAGCACATCATCTTTTGTTAGATGAGCATTTTTAAAATTCTTTTCCACTTGCTGATGGAGTAGTGAAACTCTTTTTGTATCGTTTGATTTATTACAAGAGAGTATAAAGGCCAAAAGAAAAATAAATAAAAATCTCAAAATAAAAACTTATTGTTAATTATATATATAAACTTCAAATACACAATTAACAAAATCTTTACAATGATTTTTTATTATTAATAATATAAAGTTAGGATCTAAAAAAATAGATCCTAACCCATAACCAGATTCTTATGAAGTAACAAGCTCTTCTGTATCAGCAGTTTCTTCAGAAAGATCTAGTTTAAAACGGTAACCAATTCCTCTAACTGTATCAATCCATTTGAAATTGGGCCCTAATTTTCGTCTTAAAGAAGCAATATGAACATCAATATTTCTATCTACTACAAAGGAATCGTCATTGTGAATATCATCAAGCAATTGATTTCTTGTAAGTACTTTACCTCTGTTTTGTAACAATCTTTTTAAGATTCCAAATTCAGATAAAGTAATAGGAACTACTTTATCATTTTTTCTAAGTAGATAGCGGTCTACCTCTAATACAAACTCTCCAAAAACAATATTTTTAGAAGTTTTTTCAGAATCTCTATTACGTCTTAAAATTGCTTTGATTCTAGACATTAAAACCTTTGGAGAAAAAGGCTTTTCTACATAATCATCTGCGCCAAGCTCTAACCCTAAAAGTAGGTCAATTTCATCATTTTTTGCAGATAAAATAATTACTGGTATGTTTCTTAATTCTGAATTACCCTTGATTTTTCTACAAACGTCAAATCCGTTTTCACCAGGGAGCATAAGATCTAAAATCACAAGATCTGGCTTCTCCCTCTCAACAGCCCGTAGACCATTGATGCCATCTACTTCAACATGAAGTTGATAGCCAGATATTTCTGCCTGTAGTTTTATTAAAGATGCGATATCTTCTTCATCTTCGATTAATAGTATTCTTTTTCTTTGTGCCATATGTTGTTCCTTTTCTAGAAAGATAAATGTTAGAGGAAAATGTAACCATTTAGCAATTAATTTACAAGGGTTTTTATCTATATAAACAAAAATTTTATTTGGTATTGGTAGAAATTACTATTTTTTCTAATTCATGGATTTTTTTCTTAGTTTGCTCTAATGATTGGGCATATAATGTTAGTAATTGCTCAAGTTTCATAAGTTGAGCAGATGCCTTTTCTTCAGAGCGAGAAACAAGTTCTAATTCCTTTTCTAAAGCGGTTAAACGTGCTGAGTTGCTCTCTAAAGCTTGCTTTTGAGATATAAGTTCTCTTTGCTTTAGTTCAAAAAGAGTGTCCTCTGAATTGACCATTTTATTAGTTAAAATGTTCATTTGTACAACAGTTGTATGGATATGGTGCTTAATTTCTTCAACCTCTACCCTTAATTGGTGAATAATAACTTCGTATTGGGTGGCAGAAGATACACTTTGGCTTTTAAAAATACATCCATTTAAAAAAAAGGTAAGGAGAAAAATAGAACTTTTTTTTAAAGAAAACATGGATTATTTTTTATCCTCATATATTTTGAAAGCAACTCTTCGATTTTTTTCATAAGAGGCTTTATTGTGACCTAGTGCGATAGGTCTTTCTTTTCCATAGGAGATTGTATATAATTGATTTGGATTTACCCCATAATTTACTAATATAGTTCTAATATTGTTAGAT
>JBIKKN010000082.1:0-4682 GCA_044360335.1 Chlamydiia bacterium
AGCCACCCAAAGGTTTGTTGAAGAAGCTTTTGAAGAGCTTTTAATAGTAAAAAAAATACCCCTAAAAGAGCATTTTTTTGATCAAGGAATCGCTTTTCCAATTGTTTACATTGAGTCTAACTATTTTCTTCCAATATACCTAGGAAATTGCTTGAAAATTTCTCTGCAATTAGAGTTTTTTAACACATCATTTAATGTTAAAGGGAGTATTTTTCATGATGCAAAATTAAAAGGGGATGTTTTGATAAAACATGTGTGTATGGATATTAAAAATCAGAAGAAAATTCCGTGCAAATCTCTATTTCATGATCTTTTGGAACTTTAAATTTTTCTATTTTAGAGAGTAAGTATTTTTGAATTTGCTCTTTTGAAAGGGGATTATCTTTAAAAAAGACCCGCAAAAAAGGTCTTTGTCCCCACTTTAAATGCTCTATTATGGTTAAGTTTACACTTTTTACATTTGGATGAGTTAATAAAGCCCTTTCAATTTCTTCTGGAAATATATTTTCTCCCCCTGAAATAAACATTTTATCTGCCCTTTTTACAAAATAGAGTTTTCCATTTTTCCTTTTAAAAATATCTTTTGTATTTATCCACTGAGATCCCACCATATCTAAATAACGGATAAATTTCCCACACCCTTTTACTAATAAAGAGCCATCTTTTTTAAGTTTTATTTCTCTTTTAGGGAGGGGATTTAAAAAACAAACTCCCTCTTCTTTTTCATATTTTTTAACAAAAATATGCGAACTCATCTCTGTCATCCCATAACTAATATACAAAGGGTAATTTGCATCTATTAAACTTAAGGCAAGATCCTCTTTGATCTCACTTCCTCCTATTAGCATCGCTTTTAAATTTGGATAAGGGCGGTTTTTTAAGATGTTTTCTGCCATTGCAGGAACAATAGATAAGTGGGTGATGATATTTTGATCTACTGGATCTATTGCAATAGATCCACCTCGAAGTAGCCCTCTTATTAAAATACTAAGCCCTGCAACATGATAAAGGGGTAAATTTAAAAGATACACATCACCCCTTTTAAGATAAAAAGATGGGTGTGTACAAATATTTGCATGTAAAAGAGCTTGCTTTTTAAATAATGCAAACTTCATTTTTGATGAACCTGAAGTGTGTAATATAAAATCACACCCTTTTGGGATATCTACCTTTGGCTTTTGAGGTAAATGAGGGGAGTGGGGGAAAAATGGGATTTTTTTTATCAAACAACTTAAAATAGAGATAACACAATCTAAAGTCTTGGTAACAGGAAAAATTGGATCTTGAATTTCCTTTTTTTCTATTAGCTCTAAAAGCTCCTTTAGAGAAATTTTCCGATCTTCAATATAAATTGCTGTCATGCTTTTTTTAAAAATTTTAAAGTGTCTACACCTGCTGGTTTATTAGGGCAAAGAAGGGAAGAGATTAATTTAATATCCTCTATACCAACTTCAGTTTCGAATAAACTACTTAAAACAATAGGGATATTTAAACAATCCTGTTGAAATAATCTACACTCATGAATTCCCCCCACTAAGGTTGGTTTAAGGGTGATACTGTTTAAACCCTTTAAAACTTTAATTCGCTCTAGTGGTTGAAAAATTAAAAACATATCCACAGCAAATTCCACATTTGTTTTTTCAAAAAAACGCTCTAAATCACTATAATTGGTAGTTGGATCTTCTATGTATAAAATACTACAAGTATCTATTTTTTCACAAAAGGCAACAGATTTGTCTAAATCCCATTTTCTCTCTAAATCTATAGTAATATTTTTTTCCTTACCCTTAAATTTATTATAAAAAGAAATAGCCTCATCTATATCAAAATTCCCAAGCTTTAATTTTACCCTTCCAGACACGTTTAATATAGGGGGAGAAAAAAAAAGCTTTGTAACAGGTGTATCTACTAAAGTAGTTTTGTTTTGCAGCTTATATAAGGCCATTTGCATCCCAAACATTACCGAAGGATGAAGGTTAAAGGGGATAAAATTACCATCTAAAAAATTTTTCCTTATTTTTTTTATATGATCATAAGCTTGCTCTAAAGTTTCTAAACTTCTACCTGGAAGGGGGGCAATTTCTCCTGAAGATTTATTTCCGTCGGTATCTGCTAAATGAATATATAAACCCTCTCTTTTACCCCCAAAAGTAAACTCCCTAGAGTACTTTTCTATATCAAAGGCACATATTTTTACCTGCTCATTCATAAAGATGCAATTCTCCAACTTATAATAGTAAATAAAGCGTATAATAAATTGTATTTTGCAGTTTCTTCAAATAATACAGTAATATCTTTGGCAGATTTGGCATTTAGAATTTTTTTCCCAATTTTTACCCCTTTTGGAATCAATATAAGTGGCAAAAGGGTAATAATAGGGGTATTGTAAATCATCAAACACATAGGAATTATTAACCAGGATGTAAATAGTGATATTAGATACTCCCTTTTCCCCCAATCAAATCCGAAACGAACAACCAGCGTATTTTTACCATTACTCCTATCTTCTTCTATATCCCTTAAATTATTCATTGCAAAAAGCATTAAAGATAAACATCCTGGGATAATACCAATGAATGCAACTTCTGTTTTGTAAATTCCTGTTTGTAAATAATAAGTCATTAAAGTTGAAAGTGGTCCAAAAACTGTAAATATCACAAAATTTGAAAGACCAGTATTTGCTAAAGAGTATTTACCCACCGAATAATAAAACCCTAAAAACACCCCCAATAAAGTTAAAAAGATAATAATGTTACCACCCTTTTGCACAAGAGGTATAGCAAATAAAGCTGCAATGGTAAAAGAAAAAATAGTAGAGAGCAAAAGAGTTTTCTTTGAAATAAGATTAGAGCTTCCAAGTCTTAAAGGGCCTAATCTCTTTTTTGTATCCCTTCCATTTTTTCCATCAAAGTAATCGTTTGCTAAATTTGCTCCAATTTGTAAAAAAATCCCTGAAAATAAAGTGCAAAGATAAACACTTATACTGTAATAGCCACAATTTCTTGCTAAAAGCATCCCTAAAATAACAGGAAATGCAGAAGCGGTTAAGGTTTTTGGGCGAGTGCCATAAAGGAGCAAAGAAAATATAGATTTTTGTTTTAATATTTCTATTTGCATTTATTAACCTCTTTTTGGAAATCTACTAAAATTTGGCTTTCTTTTTTCTATAAAAGCGTCCCTACCTTCTTTTGCCTCCTCTGACATATAATAGAGTAAAGTTGCATTTCCACTTAACTCTTGAATGCCAGATTGCCCATCAAGCTCTGCATTAAATGCAGACTTTAAACAACGAATAGCTAAAGGGGAGTGGTTTAAAATTTGCTTTGCCCATTTTACTGTTTCCTTTTCAAGATCTTTTAAAGCAACTACACAGTTTATAAGTCCCATTTCAAAAGCTTCCTGAGCGCTATACTGCTTACATAAATACCAAATCTCCCGAGCTTTTTTTTGACCAACAATTCTTGCTAAATAACTTGCTCCAAACCCACCATCAAAAGAGCCAACTTTTGGTCCAGTTTGCCCAAAGATCGCATTTTCTGAAGCAATTGTTAAATCACAAACAACATGTAAAACATGACCCCCACCAATTGCATAACCATTTACCATTGCAATAACTGGCTTTGGACAAGCTCGTATGTTTTTTTGCAATTCTAATACATTTAAAACTTCTACCCCTTCTTCTGCTTTATACCCAGAGTCTCCTCGAATTTTTTGATCCCCCCCTGAACAAAAAGCTTTTTCTCCTGCCCCTGTTAAAATAATAACACCAACTCTTTCATCATTTTTTGCATCCGCTAAAGCAAATAGCATTTCATTTACTGTATTAGGGGTAAATGCATTATGAACATGAGGTCTATTCATTGTGATTTTTGCAATTCCTCCGCTTTTATGATATAAAATATCTTCAAAAGTTCCAATTTTTTCCCAACAGACGGGTAAATCTAATGTTTCCACTTGTTATTCCTATTTAAAAAAAAATAGATTTTAAGCTCTAATCTGAATATATTCAATATTTTTTAAAAAAAATGCTATTTTATTTTTAAAAACTCACCTTACGCAAAAATAAACATATTTCGGCAGGGTCAAAATCTTCTTATTTTTGCGTAAGGTGAGTTAAAAACTAAAACTATAGTGATTTAAATTAGTATTATAAATTTTATTATAAGATTTATTAAAGAAGATGTGTTTTTTTTCATTTCTATTAAATTTAGGATGTAGTATTATTTACTTAAACTTAAAATTAGAGGTTCCTTTTTTATGCCACATTTACCCCCAAAAGATAGTCAAAATCTAACTTTTAATCCGGCGGTTACAGGATTTAGTGTTGAAAACTTAGCGCTTCGACCTTGGCGATTAACAGACTCTAAGGTAGCTGATTTTTTTCTCACTGCGGGGCTTGTTTTAATATCGTGTGGATTGTGGTTAATTCCTATAGCTGTAGGCCTTTTTAATCGGATAACAGCAAATAACAAGGAATCTGAGTTTGAGAGAATATTACAAAATATACCATCATTTAGTGGCTATCGAGTATCTGGTCAAAAAGCACCGTTACCTTTAAATAGCAAACATTTGTGGGATTTTGATAGTCAATTAGAAACGCAGGAGCCTCCTCCAATTTTAAATATTGGTAAACCAAGAACTTTACACATATGGAAACAAAAACCTAATAATAAAGATGTAGA
>JBIKKN010000040.1:0-6960 GCA_044360335.1 Chlamydiia bacterium
ATTAGTAATGGAGCATATAGAAAAAAACTGGACACCTTTTTCTATAGATGGAAAATTATATACAGTGTATTTATCTGAACCGGAAAATGTTATTTTGGAAATTGATGAAACAACTGGGATATGTACTTTAGCATGTAGATCAAAAAATACGTTAATGGATAAATTTTCTCCTGTTAGAGGGGGATCTCCTCCAATTTTTGATGAAAAGCTTAATGAGTTTATTTCTATATTTCATGTGGCATATCCTGGAACAAGAAGGTATACTAGTAAAATGAGCCCTGTTTATATAGCAGGGGGGTATTGTTTTAAAAAAGATAAACCTTTTGAAATAGTAAAAAAAAGTAGAGGTCCTTTTTATGAAAAAGATCTCTACAACACAAGGAAAAAAATTGTTTTTCCTACTGCTTTTATAAAAAAAGAGGACCATTATTTAATGTTTTATGGGGAAGATGATAGAAAAATAAAAGTAGCTAAAATAAATAGGGATAAGTTTTTATTGCAAATGAAAAGCAAAAAGGAAAATAGTGATTAAAAAGTTAATAGTAGAGCAGGTCAAAGAGGAGCTTTTAAAAGCTTTTGGATCTTTAACAGAGGTTAAGAGTTTAGAAGTTGAAGCAACAAAAGACGAAAAATTTGGAGATTATCAGTGCAGTCTTGCTTTAAAGCTTTCAAAACAACTGCAAAAAAGTCCAAAAGAAATAGCAGAGAGGGTTGTGTCTGAATTAAAACACACCCCATTTTTTGAAAAAGTAGAGATTGCTGGGGCAGGTTTTATTAATATTACTCTATCTGATGAGAAACTTGCCTTTTGGGCAAATCAGTGTTTAGAGGATAGGGATTTACTAATCCAGAAAGAGAAAAAGGAAAAAGTAATTGTGGAGTTTTCTTCTCCAAATATTGCAAAGTCGATGCATGTAGGACATCTTAGATCTACAATTATTGGGGACTCTATTGCAAGATTAATGGAGTTTTTAGGTTACAATGTGCTTTGTTTAAATCATGTGGGAGATTTTGGTACCCAATTTGGGATGCTTATTGCTTATTTAAAAAAATATAAGCCCCATGCCCTTTTAAACGATCAAAAATCAGATTTAGATGAGTTAGTTATTTGGTATAAAGCTGCCAAAAAGAAATTTGATGAAGATCCAAATTTCAAGCAAATAGCTAGAGAAGAGGTTGTACATTTGCAAAATGGAGAAAAAGATTCCGTTTCTGCTTGGGAAAATATTTGTAACATTTCACGTGATGGTTTTTCAAAAATATATGATATGCTGGATGTGAAAATTATAGAGCGTGGGGAGTCTTTTTATAACCCTTTATTAAAAAAAGTTGTGGATGATTTTAAAAAAAGTGGAATCGCTCAAGAAAACGATGGTGCAATTTGCGTATTTATGGAAGGATTTACCAATAAAGATAATGATCCCTTGCCACTAATTATACAAAAAAGTGATGGGGGGTATAATTACGCCACAACAGATTTAGCAGCTTTTTACTATAGAGTAAATAGTGATAAAGCAAAAAGAATCATTGTGGTTACTGATCTGGGTCAAAAAATGCATTTTTCTATGGTGGAAAAAGCTGCTGAGCTAATTGGGTACATTGATCCAAAAAAAGTTCGTTTCGATCACGTTCCATTTGGCCTTGTTCTTTCTCCAGATGGTACAAAGTATAAAACAAGAGCAGGGGAAACAGAAAAATTATCAGACCTTTTAGAAGAAGCGGTAGATAAAGCAAAAGCCCTTCTGGATGAAAGGGGAATTGAGGATAATTACGAAATTGCAAAAGTTTTAGGGATTAGTGCAATTAAATACGCAGATTTATCCTCAAATAGGATAAAAGATTACAGCTTTAGCTACGATCGAATGCTCAAGTTTGAAGGAAATACCTCTTCTTTTATATTGTATTCTTATGTTCGTATTCAAAGTCTAAAAAGAAAATCTGGTATATCAATCGACTCAATTAAAAAAGAAAAAATTAAAATTTTCCACCCTTCAGAAAGAGCGCTGATTCTCCATCTTTGTAGATTTGGAGAAGTTTTACAAAAAATCAAAGAGGATCTTTTACCTCATCACTTAACCGATTATCTCTATCATTTGGCAGAAAAGTTTAATGCATTTTTTAGAGATTGTCAAATTGTAGGGGATGAAAATATGCATTCAAGGCTTTTGTTATCGGATTTATGTGGCCGTCATATTGAAAAGGGGCTTTATATTTTAGGTATAAAAACAATATCTAGAATGTAAGTTTATTTTTTCTTTAAAACTTTATAAGTTACAACAGGCTCAGAAATCCCTTTAAATTTTTGAGCGGGATTTTCTTCAAATTCAATCTGATTTTTAACTTTTTTAAGTATTTGCTCGGTTATAAGTATTTCATTTGCATCGGCAAAATCACAAATCCTAGAAGTTAAATTTACAAACGGCCCTAAAACAGTATAAGAGAGGTGATTTTCTGCCCCAACGTTACCTGCAACAGCTTCTCCAGCATGTATACCTATTCCAACTTCTAATTTGCAGTATCCATTTTTCACTCTAGATTGATTCCAAACATAGAGAACCTTTTGCATTTCAATTGCGCATAAAGTTGCCTGCAGCTCATGATCTTTAGTCTCTAAAGGGGCGCCAAATAATGTCATAATTCTATCCCCTTCATATTTATCAATAACCCCCTCAAATTCATCGATTACAGCGCTTAAAAGTGTTAGACATTCATTTAACATTACAATTGTATCTTTTGAGTCCATTTTTTCTGTGGTAGAGGTGAAATTTCTTATATCGCAAAACATCACAGATAAAAATCTTTTTTCCCCACCAAGTTTGATCCCTTCTTTGACAATTTTTTCTGCAACTTGTTTGGAAACAACTTTATCCAAAAGTCCACGAACTTTATTACCTTCTTTAATAGAGGTAATCATAGAGTTAAACGCTTTGTATAAAGTTCCAATTTCATCTTTTCTAACCATTACCTCTTTGCCAATTTTTATCTTATCAAGGCTTCTATCGCTTACATGTGTGGTAATTTCCACAAGATCATTGATAGGTTTTGTAACAGCGCCAAGTATTTTAAATAAAATTCCAAGTACTAAAAATAGTGCTACTAAAATAGCTACTAAAGATTCTATGGTTACTTTTTTAGTGAGCTCTTTTACTTGTTTACTTATTTCTTCAATTATTGCAGTTCTACTTTCTTGTCTTTCAATAAGAACCACATGGCCATCTGTGTCGGTAATTGTAGCAATATATTTGAAAAAAATCTTATTACCCTTTTTATCTATTAAAATTCCCTCTTTTTCATTAAGTATTTTTTCCCTATCCCACTCCTCATCATTATAAAGATTTAAAACTCCCCCATCTGTTGTGTAGAGCCTTATATATTTATTTCCAGCAACAAGAGCTACATCATTTGGAGATACTAAGGCAATATTAAGGAAAATTGGGTCTAAAGCAATTCCAAATGTTATTGCGGTGCTATTTGGCTCTTGCATTGGAGGTTTTTGATAGGTAATGTAGTTGGTAAAGCTTAAAAAAGGCTCATCTAAGTCAGGGCTGTAGAGTAATTTTAAAGAAGAGTTATAGCAAGATTTTGCAGATCCAGAAGGATCTCCTTTAAAAATAATTTTTGTGTTATATTCAGGATTTTGCGTTTTTAACTCACATTCCCTTTTAATATTCATTGGGTGATTGATAAAACAATCACTTGAAAAAAAGCCCTCTGCAACATTTTTAAAAAAACTTGGATCATCTTTGGTAGTAGGCTCAAGTAAAGTCACAATCCCTTTAGGGGCATCCTTTGCAAAAGGAGAAAATCCCCACACACCTGTTCTTAAAACCATACAAATTTCCCAAATCATATCTTTTTGTATGAGCTTATGTTCAAAATCTCTCCTTGTTGCCCACATTGGCTCTGGTTTTTGCTTAGAAAAATTACAAAGAGGGCCAATACAGAAATTTCTTTCAAGCAAAAGATTTGGGTGTATTTCTTCAATTTTTTTCTTCATCAGTTCATGACGAACTTTTGGATTGTTTAATGAGGAGATAAGATCTGGATGTTTTAAAAGATTTTTCTTTGTAACTTCAATCATCGTTTTTAGTGCATTAATTAAAAAGTTAACCTCTTCTTCTGTGTGAATTGTAATTGCTTCATCGAAAAGATGCTTGTTTAAACCTTCATTTTTTTGGGTAAAAGTTGAAGTATTAATATTAAGCAGCTGGTCAACCTCATAAAGGAGCCATTGATCTGCCCCTTTTGCTAAAAAAAAGTCAGGGAAATTTGAGTCATCTACATATTGTTTTATTGCTTGATTTGTCCAAAATGGTACCCCTACATAAGCGCATAGGCAGTTGTCTTTGGTTTTTGTGGTAAAAATTGTTAAGTCTTTATCTATTTCAATTTTTATATATTTTTTAAGGTATGGATTGCTTTGATGAATAAAAGCCCCAAGCTCATCATTTATATCTACACTAATTAAATCAAGCCAAGGAAAAGTTGCAAGGGCTGCAGCGCTACTTCCCCAGGATTTAGTTCTAGTATTATATTCATCCGGTATAAATTTAAGTCTCCACTGAGAGCTACTTCTCATAAACTCAAAAACATGGTACATTTTTTCTGCATCGTTATTGATACTTATACTTAAAAATGAAACAAGATTTGCTATATTTTTATCATCTACTTGTTTGATTTTTTCTATTAATTTATTTTCTTCTCTTTTAAGATTTTGATTTATTTCTAAATAGCTAACAATAAATACAGAACTTATAGAAATAAGAAAAAGAGAAAAAACCCAAACAAGTATTCGTATTTTTAAAGGCATAACATTCTATTAACGTATAAAGCCATTCTGTTAAAGTAAAAAAATCTCAATGGGCAAAGATTTTTTACAAATTCAAGGTGGAGAGCCGCTTTTTGGCGAAGTTTCTATTACTGGAGCTAAAAATGCTGCAACAAAAATGATTGTTGCATCCCTTTTATCTGATAAAGAGTGTGTGTTTTATAATGTTCCTAATATTTCTGATGTAGAAGTAACATTAGATTTATGTAAAGAGATAGGAATGAGTATTAAGTGGGAAAAAGATATTCATAAATTAACGGTTCAAACAAAGACCCTCAAAAGTTCAAAAATACCAGAAAGATTTTCAGGAGCCAATAGAATACCAATTTTATTAATAGGTGCTTTGTTAGGACGAACAAAAAATGATATAATTGTTCCAACAGTTGGTGGATGCCATATTGGGAAAAGGCCTGTAGATTTTCATATAAATGCCTTAAAGTTATTAGGGGCAGAGATTGAGTATCACTGCAAAAACTTAGATAGTTTTTATATAGCTTCAGCAAAAGAGGGGCTAAAGGGGGAAGTTATAACCCTTGCCTATCCATCTGTTGGTGCTACAGAAAATACAATCTTGGCAGCATGTAGGGCAAAAGGTAGAACAGTAATACATAATGCAGCAATTGAATGTGAGATTATAGATTTAATCTTATTTCTACAAAAATGTGGAGTTTCTATTTATGTAGATGTGGATAGAACAATCCATATTGACGAAACAAAGACCTTCTATCCTTGTGAGCATCATATTATTCCAGATAGGATTGTGGCTGCATCTTTTGGAATGGCAGCAATAGCTACAAAAGGAAAAGTTTTTGTAAAAGGCGCTATCCAAGAGCATATGGTTACTTTTTTAAACCATTTAAGGGAAATTGGCGGGGGATTTAATGTTAAAAAAGGGGGGATAGAGTTTTTTTATGATGGCCCTTTAAAAGGGGGAGCTCATATTGAAACAGATGTTCATCCAGGATTTATGACAGATTGGCAGCAGCCATTTTCTTTGCTTTTAACACAAGCTTCTGGCTCATCTGTTGTTCATGAAACTGTATATGAGTCAAGGTTTGGCTACGTTCATACCCTCAAACAGATGGGAGCGGATATTGATTTTTTCACCAAATGTTTAGGGAGAAAGCCTTGTAGATTTGCCCTTCAAAATCATAATCATTCTATTGTTATTAAGGGAGAGGCAAAGCTTTATGGCCTTGATATTGAAATACCTGATCTTCGTGCAGGGTTTGCTTATGTTCTTGCAGCTTTAATAGCTGAGGGCACTTCAAATATTTATAATATACACTTTTTAGAGCGTGGATATGAAAATTTGGAAGAAAAATTAAAGGCTCTTGGGGCAAAAATACAAAGAAAAACTCTAGCGCCAATTCTTATATAAAAAATAGATTATTTTATCCTTTGTTATGCTAATATTTTTCTATGGATCAGTGGCGCATAGAACAAAAGAAAAGCTTTAATAGTTTAGAAGAAATAGCAAATTTTTTAAATTTAGATGAGGAAAAGAAAAATAGGTTAGTTGTAAAAAAAGACTTTCCTTTACATATTCCATTTAGAATTGCTAAAAAAATGAAAAAAAATTGTATTAGCAATCCTTTGGCTTTACAATTTCTCCCGTTAGATTATGAGTTTTCCGAAGATGGGGAAGCTGACCCAGTTGGGGATATGGAAAGTCGAAAATGTGATGCACTGTTACATAAATATCAAGCAAGAGCTCTGCTTCTAACAACAGGGGCGTGCGCTATGCATTGTAGGTACTGCTTTCGGCAAAATTTCCCCTATAAAAGTAAAATTTCTCAAGCGTTAGAATTAATTGAAAGTGACCCTTCTATTAAAGAAGTTATATTAAGTGGGGGGGATCCACTATCTTTATCAGATAAAGCTATTAAAGAAATTTTAATTAGTTTAGAAAAAATTTCAACAGTTGATATCATCCGCTTTCATACACGTTTTATTGGCGCAATACCAGAAAGGATAACAGAAAGTTTTTTAGAAATTTTAAAAGGATCTTCTAAGCAAATTGTTTTTGTTCTACATTTTAACTCTGCTTTGGAACTAGATGAAGATATCTTTGATGCAATTTCTAAATTACAAAGATTAAAAATCGCAGTTCTTAGTCAATCGGTCCTTTT
>JBIKKN010000041.1:0-6828 GCA_044360335.1 Chlamydiia bacterium
TGATTTCCAGCAACATCCCCATCAGGGCCCCCCGATATTTTTATCGTGAAGGGATCTTTTTCAGGATCAATATTCATATAGGAGAGGATGTTATGCATGTAAACATTTACCCCATAGGATGTAACCCCATACTCTTTATGATTCATCCCATAAACAGGTTTTGAAGAGATGAAAGCTGAACCTAAAATATAGCCAGAGCGAACGCTAAAATTTGCTATCCAATCAATCATTACATTATGCATATTTTCATCAGGTCCTAAATAAATATATTCAGCCCTTCCATGATAATCAACTACATCTTTAGCTTTAATGGATCCATCTGCTTTGCAATTGATTAAAGTCATCATACTATAAATATAAGATCTTTGAGAGGAATAAAGGTAAACTTCCCTTTGATTGTTATGATAGGATGATATTTTTTTCTCTACCTCCTCTTCTGAAGCATTAGAAAGGATCAATTCTTTTTGATAAACCTCTGTTTCAAAGCTTAAATCGTTAAAAGGCTCAATAAAAATAACAGCTTTAGACCCACCTTCAGGGATATCTTTATTTTTTTTCTGCTGGGTATAGGCTAAATTATAACATTCGGAAAAAACATTAATCCTTTCCCAATTAGCTTGCTCTAATTTTTTAGGAAAAATAGTTCTTAAACCACCTCTGGATAAGTCTTTAAATCTTAGCTGAAATCCAATATAGGATTTGCCTTTGATAAAAAATATCCCATATGGAATTTCAGGAAATTTTGTAGTATAGTCATAAAAAAAAGTGGTAAATATCGATGGATCAATTCGAAGGGCTATGGCACTTTTGTTATTTCTATAAAAGTTAGTTTTTAACGTATAGTCAATTATAGAAAAAAGGGTAAGCAGAACATTTTTTCTCCTTGTGTCCTCTGATAAATTCCCAGTATCTATCTTATTTATCATCCCTATTAAAGATTTTTTTTCCTCATTAAAAGCTTTTAAGCTGTGCTCTACTGGATGAAATTTTATTTTAAAAGAGTTTACTATTTGGACTGTTAAATCTAAATGCCTTAAAACAGCCTCTGTGATGTTTTCTTTCGAATACATATTTACATCTGCATGAAGGGCAAATTGATGAGTTAAATCAATCAAGGTTCTTAAAAGGTTTGCCTGATTTCCACAAAGTAATTGAGGGGTAACAAAAGTGGATTCAATTAAATCCCCATCCTCAAAATATTTTAAAGTTGCAAGCTCTTGTAAAAAGTCTGTAAGGTCGGTAGTTTCCCATGCACATTTATTTTCATCCCCATGTAGGGAAAGGGACATTAAAAGAATATTATTTGAGCTATAAGGATCTATATAGGTAGCATTTACATTTTTCATAACTAAATTATGCCTGTAAATAAGCTTGGCAAGTTTAAATAAAAAATTGTATTTATGAGTGTTTTTCCATGAGAGTACTATCTGCATAGAAGGGCCTTTTGGGTGCTCTTTTTCCCAGTTTTCGATTTTACGAACTTCATACTGAAGGTAGTCTCTAGTTTTTGACCTTTGATACATCTGTAAAGTTAACTCTAAACGATCTTTTGTAAGAACTCGTAAATATCTAGAACTAATACTATTAATACATTCGTAAAAATTTTGTTTTGTAAAGTTTTCTAGCTTTTGCGATAAATTATCATAAATATCTTCTAAATCTAAGTTGCTTAAAGGGGTTTTTCCCTTTTCTTCCTCATCGGTAATTTTAGTATAATCAATAATAGCAATTCGGATCTTATCTTTACTCTTATATCCAGCAAGTGGGGCATCGGAAACAAATGTTTGGTAATTTTGAATCCCAAAAAATGCATACTCTTTTAATATTTTTAAATCAGCATCTTTTTGATTTAAGCAAATAACAATAGAGCAATCCTGAAAATGGATCTGTACAAATTCCCCTTGAACCTTAAATCCCATCAAGTTATGTACAATTGTCATCACCTGATCATCAGAAAATTTCTCAAAAAAAGAAGGGGGCATATGCTTTTCTATCCAAAAGTAATTTTCTTGAAAGTTATGTTTTTCTTCAGCCAGTGCCTCTTCTATTCTTTTTTTCATAAATGCTTGATCTCTAAAATATTGTCTTTTTTAAATAAATCTCTAACTCTAATTTTATCTATTACTTGTTATTTGTACATAAAAAGACTAGTTTGTTTTTGTTATACTGTTTAAAAGATAGTTTAGCTCAGAAATTTTTGTATCCAAATCCGCTTTGTCCTGCCCCTTTAAAACACTAGAAAATTCTTTTAAAAATTTAATCGCGTTATTCATATCATCATCTATCTCTAATTTAGTACCGCTTTTTATTTGCCAACCCAACGATCTCTCTAATATAGGGACAAATTTCGTTATCAAAAAAGTAAAACCTTTTTTTAATTGCTTATCCAACGATCTATTTAATTTAGGGAGAGTTTTCTTTATATCCCCACGGTTAAATTGTTTAGCATCTTGAAAAATACCGATTGTAGTATTGTTTGAGTTAACTTGTTTGCTAAGAGAAATAAGCTTATTAAAATATTTTTGATCTAATTGACTTAGTGGATAATCGGCATCACGTCCGTCAAGACTATGAAGTAGATCTATGTCATTTTTTAGTTGCTCATTAAAGTTAGCGATTGCTTGCATTTGCTTATCTATAAATGCTTTTTTTTCTGGTGGCTTTGCCGATCCATTGATCATTTTAAATGCCACATTATTAGCAAGGTTTGCAAGGGAATCTTGTGCTTTTTCTACATCTTTTTTTGATGGGTTTTGCAGTACTATAGCAGGTTTTATCAGGTACTCTTTTTTACCTTCTTCAAAAATATAAAGCTTTACTGTTTTATTACCCAATAAATCAGACTCTGTTGTTGTTTTTCCAACCCAAGGCTTATCTATAGGGTAATTTGCATCGTTTCTTCCATTTATAGAACTCATATAACCTCATATTAAGTTTTTAGCTTTAATTTATTTTATTCATAATTAATAACAACAGTTTTATTATATAATTATTTTTGTAATTTCTTAGTATATTGATAAATAAGTGTTTATCTATTTTATTAAAAATTAATAATGTAAATTGCAATTAAAAGAAAATTTTTTTATAATTATAATGAAAAAAAGGAGAAAATTATGGATTTTAACCCTAACTTTCAGAAAAAAAAGCAGTAAAAAGAAAAGCAGACGATACTGCAAGTTCAGCAAGTTCAGCAAATCAAAACGTTCAAGATCAAGCAGCTAAAGCTCCAGCTGCTTGAGGTTCATATAGGATGGAAGAGCAAATACAAGAAAACGGGCCATCACGAGAAGAGCTTGCTGAACTTAAATGGAGTAGAGCTCTACGTCAATTGACAGATCACAAAAAGAGGTTACAAACATTGAAAAAATAGATAGTTTAAAAACTGAAGGTTTTAATCAAGATCGATATAATCAAATTAAAGCTACTTTTAAAGGATTAAGAAAAGTGTGGGAGCGTAGGGCTCAAGGTACTGAAAGTCTTTCAGAAGATTTTTTAAAAAGTATGGAAACATTAGTAGATTATTTAGTTTCTACAAACAGTATTGAAAATGAGAAAAACAAATATCTTAAAGAATTAGCATATAAAAAGGTTGTTGAAAGTCTTAGAAAGACTTAAAAAAAAGAATAGAAGTGATTTGAAGGATTTACAAAACAAAAATTTCTAAAAGATTTATAAGGAAAGTTTCTAATAAGCTGGCAAAAAATTAATAATTAGACTAAAATATTTCGAAAATAAAAAAAGGATTTAGTTTTGCTAATTGACCAGCTTTTTAATTTAAATGTAAATTTTCATAATGAATACCTTCAAAAGAAATTTCAAATTTTTAGAGGTGATCTATTTAAAATAAATGCATTATTTGATCGAATAAAAGATTTTTATGATTCACCTAATAAAAATATAAAGGAAATACCTGATTATATTTCAGAAATAAATTTTGTTTTAATTTTTATGGTGGCTGATTTAGAATTAGAAAAAGAAAATCCAAATTTTAAAACGGAAGAAGAATCTCAAGAATTAGAAAAATATTTAGAGGTTATAAGTCAAATACAAGGCATTGTAAAAATAAAAATTTTTAAGCAGGAAAAATTAATTTTATCTCTAGATGAAATCAACAAACACATAAATTGTTTAAAAAAAGGGATAAAAAAATCAGAGCGATTAAGTAAAGAAATAGAAAAGAAATTAAAAAATAATTCTGATAGGGTAAATCAATTTGTAAATTTACAAAATCAGCTCCAAGTACAGCTTAAGCAAAATCAATCTATAAAACAACAGATAGAAAAAAGCCAAAGTATCCTCTTGCAAAATCAACTTCAAGTTAACAATAAATTGCAAAAGCAGGCTCAAGATCTTGAGCAAATACAGCGTATCATAAATGCAAATACTAAGATCATAAATAACATAAAATATTTAGTAAACTTCGAACATCAAGGGCAGAAACAAATGGCAAGCCTTGAAAGAAAACTTTTGCACCTGGAAAAAATAAAACCTTTAACAGAAGAAGAAATCAGGGAATTTTTTGGACGGATAAATTTACTACATGCATCTGTTTTAAGTACAAAACAAGCTTTAGATGATAAAATAAAAATAAAGCGCCAGATTTTAGAAGATATGACCGAAAGGGTAGATTTAAATTTAAACTTAGAGCCAATAGATCAAGCCCTGAAAGAAAAAACTTTAACCTCCTTGCATAAATTTCAGCCATCTTATCTAAATCTAAAAATTGAAAAATAAATTTAAAAAACACCCCTAAATTAAAATAAATTTTTTAAAAATAGATGGTTTTAATTTAACTAGATATAACCAAATTAGGTAAAAATAAAAATATTTTGGCCTTTCCAAAATCTTCTTATTTTTGCGTAAAGTGAGTATACTATTAGCAAAATTTTATTTTATTATAATGACAATAATTAATAAAGAATGCGTAATATATAATAAAAACATAAAAAAAGGATTAAATTATGAACTTTCTTGCAATTAAAAATTTATTTTTTACAGATACGGATTTGATCTCTAGAGCGAAGGATCTTAAAAAAAAATGTGAACAAATGGAAAAGTGTGAGCTCGCTATTATGAAGATTTATTTTGAAAAAGACTTAAGTAGGATGATAAATTATTTACCTTACTATACAAAAGAAATAAAACAAATACATTACCACTTACGTGGAGAGGCATACCTACTTGGGGAGGGACTAATACTAGAACAAAGGTTACAATTGGAAGCAAAAAAACCTGGATCTAAAGTAACTCCTAAATGCCTTAATACTCCGGTATTCCCTGAAAAATTTACAAAATTTGTAGAAATAATCTCAAAAGTGCATGAGGAGGCGAAAAAAAGATTTTCTAATCTTGAGGGATGTATTGAATTTTGGAAGGTAAATAAAGTGCAAAGGCCAAGTGATGAGGAGATTCAAGCTCAAAAGCAAAGGATAGAAAATTTTAAAGGGGAAATGGATAAAATAACACAAATTTTAGAGGATGATAAATATTTAAAAGAGCTGTTACAACCTGAAAATTTAAATAGGCTGTTAAAAAATCTAGAAACTAATAAAAAATCAAAAGAAGATGTTTTGAACAAAATAAGGGAGATGGAAGAGAAACAAATAAGGATGGAGCTTGAGGCAGGCATTTTGATGGAAAGCGTGGGAACAGGTGCAGAATCGGAAGATCTATTTTCAAAGATTGAACTAATATGTAATAATATGGAATACAATAAAGAAAGTATAGAAGGTGTGAAAGAAGATCGAGAAATTTTAGAAGAAGAGATAAATGATGCATTGCAAGTATTAGATGAAATCAAACAAAAGACACCACTTACAGAGCAAGAGATTAAAGGGTTGAAAGACCAAAGAGATTTAATAGGGAGCTTTTTTAAATATGCACAAGAAGATTTAGAGCAGTTACAACCATCTGAAATGGAATTGCCAATCGATATGCAGGTAAAAAATACAAAAGATAAGATCGAACAATTAACAACATCAATTGATATAATAAAAACATGTTTAGATCAGGATAGACAATTTAAAAATCAATTAGTTAAACAAGAAAGACTAAAGCAAGAGCATAACTCTATATCTAAAGAAATACGTAACCTTACACTAAAAATGGAACAAAATCACAATCAAATGCTATTAATACAAAGTAAACTCATGGAAAATGAAAATAATGATGAAATTAAAGAATTATTAGAAATAATGAAAGTTATAGGAAACGATATTACAGATCAAGAAAAAAATATCAATAATTTACAAAAATCTCTATCAAGGGTAAAAGAAAAAATGAGCCATCAAGCCCAAGTAAGTGCTAGCATCCCACAAAAAGAACCTTTAACAGATGAATTTATTCAAGACTTGATCAGAATAAAACAATCAAAGGAATACGAGTTAGCAAAGGCACAAATGGATTTAGCCAATTTACAAGCAAGGCAAACCCCCGTATTAAGACCAACTAGGGAGTCGCAACAAACTCCTATCTCAGGTTTTAGATTAGATGGTGATGATAGTGATGATGGTTGTTCATTGGGTGGTGACTTTCCTGATAATAATAATTTTGATGACGATGATGATCAACAATTACAGCTTGCTATTAGGGCTTCTTTAATGGGTCCTGAAAATTAAGTAGAGTTAAAAAAAAGGGGGGAGGGCTCCTTTTCCCTTTTTTTTCAATTTTTTTAATCGATGCTATAAATTTTATTTTATATATTTTTTTAAGCCAGTAGTGAATTGCCCCTTTGATAGGTAAGACTTACTAACAGATAAAATATTACAAAGGAATAAAATCTATTTCCTATCTACCCCTTGTTTGTCGGGCGTGTATGCTCTAGTTAAT
>JBIKKN010000047.1:0-6090 GCA_044360335.1 Chlamydiia bacterium
GTACACAAGGAAATTGAGATGGACACATACACCCTGCCCAATTTACAGGAAACCAAGGACCTACTACAAAACGCATTGCTGTATTTGCAATATTATCAAATCCATAATTTGCACCAATCCATCCACATCCCCAAGCAATATCATCTACATACCATTTAATATAGCCACATAATCTTGTGTTATTTCTACTAGAATCTGTAACTACAGGATTGTCATATCCACTATTTAATACAAATGTTAGCTTGTGATATTTTCCATCTAGCAAGGTAATTTGCTCTGGATTTGAAGAATCTGTATTTGGCATTAAAGTATGCATCTCAAAGTTATTTCCAGTACCGGACTGATTCCCCCCCCATCCATTTAACCTGCCAACTTCAATGCTGTAGGGCTGAACTCCATCTACTGTATAATAATTACCTTTAGGGCAATTGCCCCCAAGCTCAATATCAATTTCCGCATTTCTTTTTGTATCTTCTGAATAAAATTCTTGAGGAGCATAAGTTCCTGCATAGTCAATATAATGAAAAACCCAACTAGCAAAACAGCAGTTTACTGGATCTGCAACTGCGTTATTTAAAGTTGGAGCAACGTTAACTCCATCTTTTGTTACACTTACAAGTCTTACATTTATATCAAAAACCCCATCACAAAAATATTCTGATGAAACTAAAACAGCTCCTTCTGCAGCATTAGCTCAGCCTATTATATTATTTGCATTTGCAGTTACTTGCAAAACTTGCTGAGTTTTTCCATCTATTGTATCTGTTGCAATTGCAAGATTTGTATAATTTGAGTCCTTTTGATTCAAACAAAAAAGGCCACCAACCCATCTTTTTGAAACAGGATCTTGCACTGCTGAACCAAGTTTACTAAGCCAATCTAAAATACTTTGACCAGGATTTTCTGGGGTTGAAAAATCCCATGCTTTAATAAAGTCAGATGGATTTTTCCCATTACTTATCATGCTAGGAGATGTAGGCATTGGAAAAGGTACTTGATATCCATTAGTACCTAAAGCAGCTCCACTATTTACTGTTGTTAAGGAAAAATTTCTAAAATACACTTGGGCAAACGAAGTAATTGTCTTATCCACATAAATATAAATTGTAGGAGAAATACTTTCACATACTCTAAAATATACTACAACGTTGGTATAATCTTGCACATTTATAGGTATAAGAGCTCCTTTTGGATCAACTGGACCCTCATTTGAACAATCTACACCCCCATCTGGAGTTGTTTGAAAATATGCATTAGGACTATTTGTTTCATCATTAATGTTTAATTGCATTACAGCACCCTCCGGTGGAGAATTTGTAACTTTTAATTCAAAGGATAGTGAATACACTTGGTTTGGAATCAAGGTAACGTATTGAATAGACTGCAAAAGGGTAAAATTTTCTTCCGATGCTGCTATACTCACTGCAAAAAATTTAGTAGGATCTGCTGCATTTGAAAGGGTCACTGGATATTGCCCTTGATATCCAAAATAACCTGCCCCTATTGTCCAATCTTTACAAGCTGTAATAACAGAACTTCCGCTAACCCCCGCTATAGCTCCATCATTTACCGCAAGGATTGTAGGGTCAAAATTAAAATTTGGATTTAATATTAAATTTCTATCTCCATTTGTCGCCTGTATAAGAAGATTTTGTGAATTTACAACTCCTTTACTCACATATATACTCCCTAAATCTTGAGAAATAGAAGAAAGGGCAGCATCTTCAATGGAAGGATCTAATGTTCCATTTGTAAAGCTTATAGTTATTGAAGGAGCAGAAGATGGACTTGCTGCAATTTGGCAAGGTTGCCCTAGATTATTTACTGAAGCCATTTTATATAAATTTGTTGGAGATGATGGCTTAGTATCCCCTGTTATAAAGCTAAATCCGTGATATGTCCAAACCCGATTTGTTGCTGAGCCTAAATAATTCCATGAAATGGAAGAATTATCGATTCCAAAATAAATTGGAGATCTATTATTACAATCTGTTGGTGTACATGCTGAAATATTATCACTAATATCCTCTTGAGATAAAAGAGTACAATGTTGATTAATAATACAATCACTTGGAGTTACTGTAACAACCCCACTATAGGCATTTGCTGCATCGTCAGAAACCCCACCTGCAAAAGCATTGGGGTTGTAACTTGATCTTATACTAAATGTTACATTGTAAAGGGTGTTAGGCTCAAGCTCAGTTTCCCCTCCCCAAGTAAAGAAATTGGGGGAGATGTTATTACAACTGACTTATCATTTGAACCATTTATCCACTTAACACCTCCAAGGCTTATAAAATTCTTTTGCTCATGGGAATAATACAATGGATCGTGACTTACCCCAATACTCACATTACTAACGCTTCCTACATTTGAGGTAATTGTCCAAATATCATTTCCAAAATCAATTGTTTGATTTGCAACATCAATTGTGCAATCGTTAAAATTAGTATACCAAATAGTTTCAAAGATCTCTGTAAGTAAAACATTTTCCACCTTAGCTGCATTGGAATATTGAAAATTTTCCCCTATGGAAAATACAGAATAAGAATAATATAGATTTGGAACTAACCCTGCATCTGAATACAACAATTCTGAAGTTAAAGTTACTCCAGAAGGATCCCCCACCTTATTTCCCCTTCCTACATAAACAACCTGCATACTTGGATTTGCTGTATAGTCGTAAGAATTTGCAGCAGTAGGACCATTTGTTCTAACAACCAAAAATCCTAAATAATTTTCAGGAAACTCAAGATAGTCCGATGGCTCATCCCAAGTAATAGACATACATGAACTTGAACCTGCAATAGCCTTTACATTTAAAGGGGGATTAACAGAAGGTTGCTGTCCATTTCCTGACCAGTTTAATCTATCAAGAGTTTAATAACTTAAGTTATTATCATTACTACAAGATGTGCTATCATTTAACCTAAATTCCATATTATACCCCTATTAATTTTTATTCTGACTCTACTACAGTGTGAAATGGAATAATCAAGTGATTTAAATTAAACAGTATTGAAATTAATATTGCTTTAATTAGTTTAATAATTATTTATTAAATTATGAAGAAACTCTATTTAATACTCTCTTCCTTAATTGTAGTACTAGTTATTGCTCTAATTATTTGCTTTATGTTTATGTCTTCAATTGTCGGATCGATTTTAACTTCCACTTTTGGTGTAAAAACAACGGTAAACGCTACTGCAATAACAACTAATAAAATTAGATTTTGGCAAATGAAAATATTTAACCCCCCTGTAGGAAAAGCCCCCTATGCTTTAACTGTTGGTAAAATTGGAATAAAAGCGCCACTTACCACCTATTTATCTAACGATATACAAATTAAAAAAATTGCCCTTAAAAACCTTGTGCTAAATATTGAAACTCTCCCTGGAAAAGGTAAACTTTCCAACTGGGATGATATTATTTCCCATATTAGCAGCTCCCCTTCCCCTACTACAAAAAGTAAAAAGGATGCAACAATCAAAGAACTTACTATAGATAATATAAAAATTAACATCATAGACTCTAGCGGAAACACTAAAACTTCTACTATTAAAAATCTTACCTTTAAAAATTTAAGCACTAAAAATGGGGATATTACCAGTCAAATAGCTAAAGTCATTATTATGAAAATGCTCTTTGATGTAAAAAATATCACTAACTTCCCATTAAAGATCACCAATCAAAGCTTTAATGATTTTTTAAAACCTATGGGCAAAGAATTTAAAATCGTGATCCCTGCAGGCAAATAATCAGATCTCTTGAAAATATCGATTTAAAAAGATAAGATAAATACCTATAAATAGAGATTTATCAAAAAATGGAAGATACAAATAGATACTGGACTATTTGCCCACAATGTTTTGGCAGGGGCAAAAAAACCCCCAAATTTCGAAAAAGCTCAAAACTTCGTTATGAAAAAGCTTTAAAAGAATTTGAGGAAAATAAAGGTAAAGGAAACAATTTAAGGCGCCCTAAGATTACAGAATACTTATGCGATCCTTGCAATGGATCTGGCCTAATTTCAAGCCCTTCTGCTCAAAAAGCTGATAATGAAAACTACCCCCATGTTGCAATTATTGGGGCAGGAATTGGTGGGGCGGCTCTTGCTGCCGCTTTACTACATAGAAATATCCCATTTACCCTTTATGAGAGAGATAAAACTTTTGATTCAAGGGCCCAAGGGTATGGACTTACCCTTCAACAGGCAAGTAATGCAATTAAAGGGCTTGCTCTTTTTTCCCTTAAAGAGGGTATTTGCTCAACCCGCCATGTTGTATTTGACTCTTTGGGCAACCAAATAAGTGAATGGGGAAAAAGAACCCATAAAAATACCAATAAAGCTCCAAAACGCATGAATGTTCATATTCCAAGGCAAACTTTAAGACTCTTGCTCCTTGACCAATTAAAGGATAAAAATATGGTAAAATGGGGGCACCGTTTAATAGGGTATAAAGAATTAGAAAATAAAAAGATGGAACTTTCTTTTGATGTTAATGGAGAGATAACTACTAAAAAGGCAGATTTAATAGTTGGGGCAGATGGAATTCGTAGCAGCGTCCGAAATCTTTTAATTGGGGAAGAAACCACCCCACTTCATTATATAGGTTATATAGTAATTTTAGGTATCTGCAAGCTTAAGGATCTTAAAAATAAAAGCAGCCCGCTGCTTGACTCAGCAACCGTATTTCAAACAGTAAATGGACATGAAAGGATGTATATGATGCCCTACTCTTTAGATTCTATAATGTGGCAGTTTAGCTTTCCACTAAAGGAGAGTGAGGCAAAAGATTTAAGCTTTAGCGGCCCAAAAGCCCTTAAAAACCAAGCCCTAGCTAGAGCAAATTGGCACGACCCCATCCCAGAAATTTTACTTAACACCCCTATTTCAGAAATCTCTGGATACCCTGTATACGATCGAAAACCCCTTACACCCGATGCACTGGAAAATGCCCCTGCTGTTACTTTAATTGGAGATGCTGCCCACCCTATGAGCCCCTTTAAGGGACAAGGGGCAAACCAAGCCCTCTTAGACGCCCTATCCCTTGCCCGCACAATTTATATCAAAGGATCCCCCCAATCTAAGTGGAAAGAAATTGACCTAAGAAAAGCCTTTTTAAAAGATTTTGAGCAAGAGATGCTAGAACGAAGCGATTGCAAAGTAAAAGATTCGGCAAAAGCTGCAGAACTTCTTCACTCCAAAATCGTACTTGAAAAAAACTCTGACCCCAAAGGGCGCCTTTTAGACAATTCATTATATAAAAATAATTTTAATAGTTCATTATTAAATTAGCAGCATCAAAGATGCTCTAATCATATTATTACCGATTTAAATAAAATTAAAATATTTTTTTTATATTAATAAAATTTTTAATTAAAAAAATATTAAATTTATATTTAAGTAAATCTTATATTTATTTATAATTAATTTATAAATAACTTAAAATTTAATTAAATTGCGATACATTATGATTTTTTTAAAACAACATCTAGATTCAATGAACTTTAGTAATTTTGAAAACGCTAATAATCTACTAAAAAATGCAAATGTGAAAACCTCCTTTTGGGGCAGCCGGTTAATAGAAATTAATGGCTACACTGGATCTGTAAAAATAGATGATATAGCAAAAAAATTTATAGAAGCAATGAGTCCATGCTTTGATTCAAAAAACGACAGCCGCAATATAAATAAAATGGTATATAGTTGTAGTTTATCAGGACGAGAACGAATAGGTGGATTAAACACTTTAAGCACAATTAAGAAATTTTATAAACTCAGTGACACACAGATTTCAAATTCTAATATAATTAAAAAATTTTCTATTTGCTTTTTTAAAGCCCTTAGAGAACTTATGGGTTATATCCTACCAATAACATCTATTAAAGATCAATTGGCCGACATCACTCCATCCTCTTTTTTATACTACACTAAAGAAAGCTATAAAAGAGAATTTGGTTCCGAACCAGAAAATGATAGTATTCCATTTGGTTTTATTAAAGATGATAAAAGTAATTCTTATCTTAAATATTTTCATATAAAAGAAGATCTATTGCGAACAAAATATGGCGTTGATTCATAAATTT